>CAYSIV010000194.1:7567-12507 GCA_964431175.1 uncultured Anaerolineales bacterium | reverse complement strand
GGAGACAAGGAAAGGGGAGACAAGGAGAGGGGGAGCCAAGGGGAAGGGGAGACAAGGAGAGGGGGGACAAGGAGAGGGGAGACAAGGAGAGGGGGGACAAGGAGAAGGGAGACAAGGAGACATTATGGCCAAGAAGATTACGACCCACAACGACCTGGAAGTTTATCGGAAGGGATTCGATACGGCAATGGAGATTTTTGAACTGTCGAAGTCTTTCCCCAAAGAGGAGACCTATTCCTTGACCGACCAGATTCGGCGCTCGTCTCGCTCCGTGTGCGCCAACCTGGCTGAAGCCTGGAGAAAGCGCCGCTACGAAACCCACTTCATCAGCAAGCTGTCAGACGCGGAAAGCGAAGCCGCCGAGACACAGGTTTGGATCGAATTTGCTGTAAAATGTAAATACCTGAAACGTAGCGAGGCGATTGCTCTTTATAAAGCCTATGACGAAATTATCAGAATGTTCGTCAGCATGATCAACCGCCCGGAAATTTGGGTGCTCAGGCAAGACAGGACAAAGAGATAACAGGCTCTCCCCTTCTCCTTGTCCCCTTGTCTCCGTGTCCACCCTGTTCATCACCTTCACTCAAAGGAGACCCCGATGGCAACAAAAACCAAAACCAGAAAAACCGCTAAAAAAGCGCCGAGGAAAGCCGCGAATGGCAGACCCGCCAAGCCCGCCCCATTCCGGCTGACGTATGGCACTATGTTCAGCCCGCCCGAAGAATTGCACACCAAGTTCGAGAAGGCGCTGGCCGGGGTGAAAGCCGGCCTGGGGCAGGATCACGGCATGATCATCAACAACCAGGAGCGTTTCACTGCCGACAAGTTTGAAGACCGCTCGCCCATCAACACCGACTGGGCGCTGGGCACGTTTCAGAAAGGCTCGGCCCAGGATGCCACCGACGCCCTGTCGGCGGCAGAGGCCGCCTGGCCCAAGTGGGCGGGTATGAAGTGGAAGGATCGGGTGCGGCTTCTGCGCAAGGCGGCGGCCAACATCGAGAAGCGCGTTTACGAGATCGCCGCCGCCGTCTCACTGGAAGTGGGCAAGAACCGCATGGAAGCGCTCGGCGATGTGCAGGAGACGGCTGACCTGATCTACTACTCTTGCGACTCGATGGAGCGCAACGACGGCTTCGTCAAACCCATGGGCGTTGATCCGCTGGTCGGCTACAAATCCAGCAACGTCTCGGTGCTCAGGCCTTATGGGGTGTGGGTGGTGATCAGTCCATTCAACTTCCCCTTCGCCCTGGCGGGTGGCCCGTCCGGCGCGGCTTTGGTGGCGGGCAACACGGTGGTCTTCAAACCGGCAACCGACACCGCCTGGTCGGGTCGTCTGTTGGCCGAATGTATCCGTGATGCCGGAATCCCCGATGGCGTGTTCAACTACGTCACCGGCGGCGGCGCTACCGTTGGGCAGACTCTGATTGACGACCCGCGTGTGGCCGGCATTACCTTCACCGGCTCGTTTGATGTTGGCATGCGCATTTACAAACAGTTTGCCACTGGCAAGTACCCGCGCCCGTGCGTGGCCGAGATGGGTGGCAAGAACCCGGCCATCGTTTCCAAGAACGCCGACCTGGATCGCGCCGCCATCGGCATCATGCGCTCAGCTTTCGGCCTGCAAGGGCAGAAGTGCTCGGCCTGCTCGCGCATCTACGTTGAAGCGCCGGTGAAAGAAAAGTTCACCGAGAAGCTGGTGGAGTTGACGAACAAGCTGGTCATTGGCGACCCGACCCGCCGCGAGGTGTACAACGGCCCGGTGGTCAACGCCGGTTCGTATCGCGAGTTCAGCGAGTTCACCGAAGAACTGAGCGGCGCCGGCAAGTTCCTCACCGGCGGCAAGCAACTGCGCCAGGGCGACTTTGCCAAAGGTTACTTCTGCCCGTCCACCATTGTGGATGAAGTTCCGCCCGATCATCGCCTGTGGAAGCAAGAGATGTTCCTGCCCATCGCGATGATTCACGCGGTGGACTCGCTCGACACGGCGATGACGCTGGCGAACGATGTGGGCTACGGTTTGACCGCCGGTTTCTATGGAAGTAAAAAGGAAGCGGCCTGGTTCTTCGACAACATTCAAGCCGGCGTCACCTACGCCAACCGCCCGCAAGGCGCGACCACCGGCGCCTGGCCGGGCTTCCAACCGTTCGGCGGCTGGAAAGGCTCCGGTTCCAGCGGCAAGAACGCCGGCGGCTATTACTACCTGCCGCTTTACATGCACGAGCAAATTCACACCCTGATTGAATAGCTCCCACCCAACCCTCCCCCATCGCGAAGTTCAGCGATAGGGGAGGGGATAAATCCTTTATGCCTAACCCCAATCCCGAAGGCCGCATCGGGCTGGCGCTTCTGTTAATCGGCGTCATTAGCGCCTATGCTTTCTTTCTCTGGGTCTCGGCTGGCAACGCGGTCAACCCGTTTGTCGTCTTGGGCCTCGCCGCCTTGCTGATCGGCGGCTGGTTCTCATACCAACGCTCCAGGCCACCCAAGCCGCCCCCCCCACCCAGGAAATCGTTTGGCGACCGCGCTAAGGCGCGGTTCAGCCCGCCGCCCAAAAAGCCGGCCGCCCCCCCGCCTAAGCCAGCGGCCCCGCCGCCCGCTCCGGCGAAAAAGGGCGGGCTTGATTTTCTCAAACCCAAGACCAAAGCGCCGCCGAAGAAATGACGAATGCCAAATGACAAATGACGAAAGTATCGTTCGTCGTTCGTCTATCGTCGTTCGTCTGAGCCAAATGCCCCTCACTCCAAAATTTCCACCCGGTCTCGACGGCGTGACCTTCTATTCGCACGGCCACAAATTGCTTGGCGGCTTCTACCGCGCCGCAGGCAACTCGCCTCGCCCCACCGTTATCCTGCTTCACGGCGTGCCGGGCGTCGAGAAAAACCTTGATCTCGCTTATGCTCTGCGCAACGCAGGTTGGAACTGCCTCACCTTTCACTATCGCGGCAGTTGGGGATCGGGCGGCAGTTACTCGCTCCACAATTTAGTGGACGATGTGCGCGCCGCGACCGATTGGGTGCTAAAGCAACCTTTCGTGGACGGCGACCGTCTGGCGCTTGTGGGAAGCAGTATCGGCGGATACACCACGCTCGCCGCCGGGGCAGGCGACTCTCGTTTTGCGGCCATAGCTTCCCTCTGCCCGTTGATTGCTCCTGACGTCGACTCGCTCACGCCAAATGTTTTCGCCGAGTTTGCCTCAATGCTTAGCGGCGTGACTGCCGAAGAACTGCAAAGCCAATGGGCAACACTGCCGCTCATCACCGGCCTGGCGGCTCAACTGGCAGGCAAACGCACCTTGCTCGTCACCGGCGATCAGGATGAACTCTTCCCGCCCGGACACTATCAACCGTTGTTGGCCGCCCTGCCTAATATCACCTGGCGCCCCTTCCCTGACGCCGACCACTCTTTCACCAACCACCGCCAGCAACTCGTCACGGCCGTCATTGACTGGCTCACTCTCTCCCTCTCTCGCCTGCTCCCCCTCTCCCCTTCTTTTGCGCTGAGACACCCGGCCGAAAGTGATCATCCCCGTGTCCTCGCCGTCCTCTCCGACTGGTGGGGCGGGCGCGACCTCTCGCATCTTTTGCCGCGTCTCTACTTCCAGCACTTCAACGACACCAGCTTCATCGTCGAACAGAATGGCGAGTTGGCCGCCTTCCTCATCGGCTTCATCTCACAATCCGAGCCAGGCATCGCCTACATTCACTTTGTCGGCGCGCATCCTGAGCATCGCCAGAGCGGACTGGCCCGGGCGCTGTACGAGCGCTTCTTCGAACTGGCCCGCGCCCGCGGCGCGAAAGAAGTTCACCTCATCACCTCGCCAGTCAACAGTGGCTCGATTGCGTTTCACACGCGCCTGGGTTTTGAACCCGGCGAGCCGATTCGGGATTATGATGGGCCGGGGGACGACCAGGTGGCGTTCAAAAAGACGATAGACGGATGACGAACGACGAAGGATAATTACGCCATTCAAATGATTGCTTTCGTCCATCGTCTTTCGTCCACATATGTCCAAACTCACCTCCTTATCTCAAGCCATCGCCGCCCACGTTCACGACGGCGACACCGTTTACGCCGCCGGGTTCACCCACCTCATCCCGTTTGCCGCCGGGCACGAGATCATCCGCCAGGGCAAAAAGAATCTCACCCTGGCTCGGGCCACGCCAGACATCATCTACGATCAGATGGTGGCCGCCGGTTGCGCCCGCAAGCTCATCTTCTCCTACTCTGGCAACCCCGGCGTCGGCTCACTGCGAATCATTCGGGCCGAAATGGAAGCGGGGCGATTGGACTATGAAGAGTACAGCCACTTCGCCATGATCACCCGCCTTACCGCCGGGGCCAGCGGCCTGCCTTTTTTGCCTATGAAGTCGGTGGGCACGGATGATCTGGCGAAGGCCAACCCGCAGTATCGCACTGTGATTGATCCTTACGGCGGCGAAACCTTGAATACCGTACCTGCCCTCAACCCTGATATAGCCATCATCCACGCCCAGCGGGCCAACGCCAGCGGCGACACGCAAATCTGGGGCATCATCGGCGAACAAAAAGAGGCGGCCTTTGCCGCCAAACGCGTCATTGTCACCGCCGAAGAAATTGTGGATGAGGCCGTGATTCGCGCCGACCCGAATCGCACCATCATCCCCGGCCTGATTGTCAGCGCCGTGTGTCACGCGCCGTATTGCGCCCACCCGTCTTATGCTCAGGGCTACTACGATCGCGACAACCCGTTTTACCTGGAGTGGGACAAAGTCTCGTCCGATCCCGAGGCGGTCAGGCGCTGGCTGGACGAGTGGGTGTTTGGGGTGAAGGATCGGGACGCTTACCAGGCCAAACTTGGAGCCGAGACTCGCCAACGGCTGAAGGTAAAACCGAAGATGAGCGGGCAGGTGAATTACGGCGAGTATTGAATGATCCCTTCAATTGATTTCGGCGGCGACGGC
>CAYSIV010000194.1:0-7557 GCA_964431175.1 uncultured Anaerolineales bacterium | reverse complement strand
CCCGCTTTTACATTTTGCTCATGCCAACGGCTACCCGCCGCAGGCCTATCAACAATTCATCAACACCCTGACGCCGCGCTACCACGTCTGCGCGATGCCATTCCGCCCGCTGTGGCCCGACAACGCCCTCAACGGTTTTCGCGATTGGAACACGTTTGTCGAAGACATGATCCGGTTCTTCGACGAGCGCGGCGATCAAGGGTTGATCGGCGTGGGGCACTCGCTGGGGGCAGTGGTCACGTTGATGGCTTCCCTGCGCCGCCCCGATCTTTTTCGGGCGCTGGTGTTGATCGACCCTGTAATCTTCAGGCGCCGCTTGCAACAAGCCTGGCGCATCTCGCAAAAGCTGGGGCTGGCGCGGCGAGTGCATCCGCTCATTGCGCCGACCTTGCGGCGGCGGCGCGTGTTTGAAAACGCCGAGATTATGTATGCGCGTTATCGCCGCGCGCCGGTCTTCAGCCGCATTGACGACGCTGGCCTGCGGGCCTACGTGGACTCGATGACCAGACCCCGGCCCGACGGCCAGGTGGAACTGGCTTACTCGCCGGAGTGGGAAGTGAAAATTTACGAGACGACCCACTTCGACATGTGGGAAGAAATGAAGAGCCTGCGCACGCCGCTGTTGGTGATTCGCGGCGGTGAGTCGGATACATTTTTTCCGCAAGCCCTGCGCCGACTATTGACGTACGTGCCGCGCGTCGCCGTTCACGAAGTTCAAGGCGCGGGCCACCTGGCGCCGTTGGAGAAGCCGGATGAGGTGGGAAAAGTGATCAAAGAATTTCTGGCAAACGCAATTACTCAGTAGGAGTTCGCCGCCAACACACAACCCCGCAAAGAGAAGCGGGGCAGGCGAGCGTCAAGATTTTGTTGTGGGCTTTGCGTCCTTCGCGCCTTCGCGGTGAAAAACTTTATGGACTATTCTCATTCAGAATTGATGACCATCAACGCCGCCCGGCTGTTGCGCGACGGCGACGTGGTGTTTGTGGGGGTGGGCCTGCCCAACCTGGCCTGCAATTTGGCCCGCCGCCTGCATGCGCCGAACCTGACGATGATCTACGAAGCCGGCGTGGTGGGCGCGCAACCCGAACGACTGCCTCTTTCGATTGGCGATCCGGCTCTGGTCTCCGGGGCCGCCGCCGTGTGCTCGATGTACGAAATCTTTGCCTTCTACCTGCAACGGGGGCTGATTGATGTAGGCTTCCTCGGCGGAGCGCAGATTGATCGTTTTGGCAACGTCAACGCCACCGTGATTGGCGATTACGCTCAGCCCAAAGTGCGCCTGCCCGGTTCGGGCGGCAGCGCCGAGATTGCGGCCTGGGCCAACCGCACTTACCTCATCACGCCGCATCAAAAGCGCCGTTTCCCCGAAAAGTGTGATTTTGTGACCGGGGCAGGGTTTCTGGGCGGCGGCCCGGCGCGCAAAAGTTCGGGGGTGCGCGGCGGCGGGCCGCAGGCTGTTGTCACCGACATCGGCATCCTTGAGCCAGATGAGGCAGGCGAGATGATGCTGACGGCGCTTCATCCGGGGCGAACGGTGGAAGAGGCAAAGGCCAACACCGGCTGGGCGCTCCGGGCAATCGACTCGCCTGGGGAGACAGAGGCGGTTTCCCCGGCGGAGTTGGCGCTGTTGCGCGAGTTGGATCCGCAAGGGATTTATCTCAAGGGCGGCGGGTGAGCCGCCAAAGATTTCAACCGCGAGTCGCATCCAATCTTTAGGTGACTGTCACCGGGGAGAGAAATGCCTGAATTTCACCGCACAGTATTGCCCGGTGACAGTCACCTCTTAGCAAATGTTTTGCTGAATCAAAGAGTCGTTGTAGAATGCAAGCAACGCCCCCGCCCAACGCGGGACACAATTCCATAAGGAGGAGAAAGTATGAAAAGCAACAGATTGTTTCTTTTGACAAGCGTTTTTGTCATGTTGACAATGGTGCTCGCGGCATGTGGCACCCCGGCGGCTACGACCGAGGCCCCGCCACCCACTGCCGCGCCGCCGACAACGGCGCCGGCGACTGCAGTGCCGCCTACTGCAGTGCCGCCCACCGAGGCGCCTCCCGCCTTTGAGGGTCTGAGCGAGGCCGCCGACGATTGCAGTTATGGCGGCGAGTTCAAATCCATCGAAGCAGTGGATCAATATACCGTCAAGTTCTCGCTGTGCAACCCCGACCCGGCCTTCCTTTCCAAGGTAGCTTTCGGCGTGTTTGCCATTCAGGATAAGGATTACCTTGATGCGAATGGGGGTGACTCAGCCAAGATGAGTGAAGCCCCTAACGGCACCGGTCCTTACACTGTGAAGGAATGGGTACGCGGCGACCACATCACCTTCGAAGCCAACCCAAACTACTGGGGTGGTGCGCCTGCCAACAAGACCCTGATCTTCCGCTGGTCGGCCGAAGCGGCTCAGCGCTTGCTTGAGCTCCAGTCCGGCACTGTGGACGGTGTCTTCGCCCCGTCGGCCGAAGACTTCGAGGCTATCCAGGCTGATCCAAATCTGAAGCTCTATCCATACGCGAGCCCCAATGTCTTTTACATCGGCATGAACAACACCAAACCGCCGTTCGACAATGAGAAAGTGCGCCAGGCAGTTGCGATGGCAATTGACAAACAACGCATTGTCGACAACTTCTATCCGCCTGCTTCTATTGTGGCTGAACAATTCGCGCCGCCGGAAATCACCCCCGGATTCGGCGCCAATGGCGACGGAGCCAAGTGGTACGCTTATGACCCGGCCGCCGCCAAGGCTTTGTTGGCCGAAGCTGGCTTCCCCAACGGCTTTGAAGTCACCATGGGGTACCGCGATGTTGTGCGTATTTACCTGCCGCACGTCAACCAGGTGGCGCAGGATATTCAGGCGCAATTGGCCGATATAGGTATCAAGGTCACGCTTAACAAGGTAGAGTCAGGCCCCTTCAACCAATCTGTAGCCAAAGGTGAACAGACTATTTTCCTGTACGGCTGGGGCATGGACTACCCTGACGCGACCAACTTCTATGATTACCATTTCGCCAGTAATGCGGTGCGCTTCGGAACCGAGTTCCCCGATATTGTAAAGGAAACCAAAGCCGCAGCGCAACTGAGCGACCCGGTGGAACGTCAGAAGCATTACGATATCGTCAACGGGCTCATCAAACAACACGTGCCTATGGTGCCGGTTGCACACGGCACGACCGCCGATGCTTTCAAGACCAGCGTTGGGAAAGTGGTCATCGGCCCACTCAATGAAAACTTCTCACAGATGACCACCGAATCCGGTCAAGTTGTCTGGCTGCAGAGCGGCGAACCGATCAGTTTGTGGTGCGGCGACGAGTCCGACGGCGAAACTTTGCGCGCTTGCTTGCAGGTGTACGAATCCTTGTTAGGCTACGAGTTCGGCGGAACGAAAGCTGTCCCTGCTCTGGCTGAAACCTGGGAAGCCAATGCAGACGCGACCGAGTGGACATTCCACCTGCGCCAGGGCGTCAAATTCCACAACGGCGCCGACTTCGATGCGAACGATGTTGTAGCCAGCTACACTGCGCTATGGGATGCGGCAAGCCCCAACCATAAAGGCAACAGTGGTGTGTTTGAATATCTGACCGGATTCTTCGGCCAGTTCCTCAACGCCCCGTAATCAGTTGTCCAGAGAAGCCCGGTTCATATTTGGGCCGGGCTTTCTCCTCTGTGCCTTATGTCCCGAAGGCCCGAACTGCAGGCCTTCGGGACATAAACCAACTTTGTTCTTTCTTTCAACCTGTGTCTCAATTTTTCTTCCGCCGCCTGATCCTGCTTTTGCCGGTGCTGTTGGGAATCACCTTCATTACATTTGCGCTGGCGCGTATTTTGCCTGGCGATCCCTGCTATGCGGTACTTGGTGACAAGGCTACGGTGGCGCAATGCGATGCCTTTCGCGAGAGGTACGGGTTTAACGACCCTATCCCAGTGCAGTTTGCTCGTTACCTGACAAACATTTTTCACGGGGATTTCGGTGAGTCGCTAAGAGACAGCCGCCCGGTCACGAATATCATCCTTGAGCGTCTGCCGATGACCCTCGAAGTGACAATAGGGGCGATGTTATTCTCCACCTTCTTCGGCGTTTTATTGGGTATCATCTCTGCCACCCGGCGTAATTCGGCAGTAGATGTGGCGACGATGATGGGAGCGAATGTCGGCGTCTCGATGCCGGTGTTCTGGCTCGGTCTTACTCTGGCCTATTTTTTTGCTCTAACTCTCAAGGGAACACCGTTTTGGATTCCACCTTCTGGCCGCCTCTCTTCCGGGATATCGATCTCACCATTCACAGAGTATTATCATCTTACCAACCTTACCGGATTGTCCGCGGCTCTGGTCACATTTGCATCGAACACCGTCACTTTCAACGCGCTTATCACCGGTCGCTTTGATGTTTTGCGTGATGCGCTATGGCATCTCATCCTGCCATGCATCGCTGTCGGCACCATCCCGCTCTCTATCATTGCCCGTATGACTCGCTCGAGCCTTTTGGAAGTATTGGGACTGGACTATATTCGTACTGCGCGGGCCAAAGGTCTCATTGAGCGGATAGTAATATACAAACATGCGCTCCGCAATGCCATAATTCCGATTATTACAGTCATCGGTCTCTCTGTTGGCGGCTTGCTGAGCGGCGCGGTGCTCACGGAAACAGTGTTCGCGTTACCGGGGGTTGGTACTGCGCTAGTCAGTGCTATCCTGTCTCGTGATTATTCAGTGGTGCAGGCATTCACGATCATTATTGCCATCATTTTTGTCTTTGTAAATCTCATTGTTGATTTTTCTTATGCTTTTCTCGACCCGCGCATCCTGCTTCAGTAACCTTGCCATTATGCCATCATCGGCCGCTCCGCTCAAACTCGAACCACTTACTACTACTGTAGTGTTGCGCACGCCTTTGCAAAACGCCCTGCGCCGTCTTTTCCGTCACCGCTCCGGGCAAGTAGGCCTGGCTATCCTGGGCTTTTTGGTGCTCATCGCCATCTTTGCGCCAGTGTTGGCCCCGTACGACCCGACTAAACCTATCCGCACGGTCAAACTCCGCTCGCCGCCGTGCATCCACTTGCTCGGTTGCCCCGCTGACCAGCCGCAACATTTCTTCGGCATTGACGGCAACCAGCGTGATTTGTTCTCGCGCATCATTTTCGGTTCGCGGCTTTCACTGGAAATCGGCATCTCGACTGTGACGTTCGCCATCGTCGTGGGCGTGGCCCTCGGCGCGGTCGCCGGATATGCGGGTGGTTGGGCCGATAACCTCATCATGCGGCTGATGGATGTTTTGCTCGCCTTCCCCAGTCTGCTGTTGTCCATCGCCATCGTCGCCGTGCTCGGCCCGGGTCTGATCAATGCCTTGCTGGCCATTGCTTTTGTTTCGATTCCCGTTTACGCGCGCATCGTCCGCGCCAGCGTCTTGCAGGTCAAAGAGCAGGATTTTGTGTCCGCCTCGCGCGCGCTGGGTTCCTCGCCCCTCGGCATTCTTGTTAGCCATGTCCTGCCGAACGCACTCACGCCGCTCATCGTCCAGGCGACGCTCGGAATCGCTTCGGCCATCCTCGATGCCGCCGCGCTCTCGTTTCTCGGCCTCGGCGCGGCGCCCCCCACGCCCGAATGGGGACTCATGCTGGGCGAGGAACGTAACAGTGTGTTCAATGCGCCGCACCTCGTCTTTCTGCCGGGCTTCGCCATTATGCTCACTGTGCTGGCTTTCAATCTGCTGGGCGACGGCCTGCGCGATGCTCTCGATCCACGATTAAACAGAGCCGGGTAACCGTCATTCAATAGAGAGGGGTGCTCCATATAAACGGCGGCCAAACTCAGGTGAAGGTTTTACCTTTCAACTGCATCCAACTCATTGGATAAAGCCGCCTCGCAGGCACTATCTCAATTCAACTTATGAAGCCTAGAAAAAAGGCCGTAAAACCCTCCGTTGGTTGACGAATCGGAGACTTGCTGTAGAATCCGGCAACAGACGCGAGCATTTCGCGTACCTTGCCCCCGTTACTAAGGGGCTTAACATTCCCTTCACAGGAGGAGAGAATAAAATGAAAGGCAATAAACTGTTTTACTCAATGAGTATCGTCGTCATTTTGGCGATGGTGCTCGCCGCGTGTGGCGGTGGAGCCACGACTGCGGCGCCGACTCAACCGCCGCCGCCGACAACGGCTCCCGCCACCGCCGTGCCGGCGACCGCTGTCTCGGCGACCGAAGCGCCGACGGGCTGTCAGGATATTGACGCCTTTGATGCCGCGGCGGCTCCCACTGACAAGGCCGTCAAGATCGCTTACTCACAGGAACCGGATAATCTCGTGGGCTACTATTCCAACATGACCTACTCGGCGTGGGTCGGCCAGATGACCCAGCCAGGACTGGCGGAGTGGAACGAGAACAGCGACTATGTGCCCGATCTCGCCGCCGAAATTCCGACGGTGGAAAATGGCGGCATGTCGGCCGACGGCTTGGTGTTCACCTGGCACCTCAAGCCGGACCTGCACTGGTCGGACGGCAAATGCCTGACTTCGGAGGATGTGAAGTTCACCTTCGAGTCGATCATGAACGAGAAGAACACGGTGCTCAGCCGCGCCGGATACGATAAGATGGCCAGTGTCGAAGCCCCCGACGAGACAACGGTCGTGATCACCTTCTCCGAGCCGTACGCGCCGTGGCAATTGCTCTTCACCTCCGGCCCGAACACCGCTCACCCCATCCTGCCCAAGCACATCCTAGAAGGGCTGGACACACTCGACGCCGCCGATGAAACTCACATGCCCACCGTCACGGCGGGCGCGTTTGTCCCGCAGGAATGGGTGCATCTGACTTTAGTCGCCAACCCCAATTTCTACGGTGGCAAGCCCAAGATGGATGCGGTGTTCATCAAGTTCGTGCCTGATCCGGAAACGGCGTTGGCCGCTCTCCAGACTGGCGACACCGATCTGTACCCCGACTTCTCCGAGTCCGACATCCCGACTCTGGAAGCGCTGGAACCCACCCTGCACCTCGGCGTGGAGATGCGCATCCCCGAGTCCTACGTTCCCGAGATCCACCAGAGGCTCGGCCTCTACAAGCGGCTGTCGGAGGCACGCGCGGGCGCGGAGATGGAAGCCCTCCGCGCGGAGATCCGCGACCGTTTCGGCCCGCTGCCCCCGGAGGTGGAAGGACTGCTCACCTTCGCCGCCCTGCGGCCGCGCGCGGAGGCGGCGGGGGTGAGCCAGGTCGACTTCCTGGGCGGCCGTCTCGTCGTGCGCTTCTCTCCCGAGTTCGCGCTCCCTTCGCTCCCCGCCCTCGTGCGCTCGCTGCCCGGGGCGACCCTCACCCCCCAGGCCCTGCACATACCCCTCCAGGCGGGCGAGGACGCGGTGGCCGGTCTTGGATCGCTCCTCGCCCGCCTGGAGCGGGGCCTATAATCTGCCCGCTCATGGTGCCTCTGATACGCATTGTGCCAGCCCTCGCGCTCGCGGCGGCTGTCTCCTGTCGTGGGGCACCGCCCGCCGATCCGGTGATCCTGGAGCTGGGCGACGACGTCGTGCGGCGCAGCGACTTCGTGCGCCACCTCGCCGAGGTCGAGGCCCGGGG
>CAYSIV010000193.1:0-12523 GCA_964431175.1 uncultured Anaerolineales bacterium | reverse complement strand
CTTTGATCGCCAGCGGCCGGCGGTTGAGCACGTCCGGATCGGCCACGGCTTCGCCAGTAAGCGGGTTCACATCGGGCGGGAAGTTGAGGGGGCCGAATTGGCCGGAGGGCGTTGGCGTGAGAGTGGGAGAGGGCGTTGCGGTCGGCGATTCAGTGGGCGGGGGCGTGAACGTTGCGCTGGCGATTGGCGGCACCGGCGTGCTGGTGGCCAGCGATGTTGGGATGGCGACGACGAAGGTGGCAGGGGCAGGCGCGGCGAGGCTGGCGCAGGCGGAGAGGAAGAGAAGAGAGATGAAGAAGAGAAGAGAGAAGCGCATAAAGGACTCCGGCTCAAGAGGTTATCTTGAGCCGGAAGGATAGCGTGAACAGACGTTAGTCTTTGTCTTCTACAGGAAGCAATGGTTCCAGCAGTTTCAGAAGCGCAGGGACATCATCTTGCGCCGTCTTCCACACTTCACCCAGGTCAACACTGTCGTGAGCGTGAATGAGATTGTTGCGCATTCCGGCCATGAGCACCTACAGAATGTCCGGGTGGGCCGCGCGGAATTCTGGTGTTAGGCGCTTCACAGCTTCGCCGACAATTAGCAACTGGTGCATGATCGCCGACTGCGTCTTGTAGTCGTCCATAAAGGCGTCTTTGGTCATGTCGCCTTTGAAGGCCAGCACGAGGCGGGCGGCGCGAGCCACATCAAGCAAGGCGGCGCTATCTTTGTCGAGCGGCATACACTACCTGAGCGCTATTCAAAATATTCCTGCGCCGGATCCAGTTTTGACTGCGCTCGACCGCCCGGCGGCTGACCAGGTTAACCTCTCGCTTGAACAACGCTTTCAACTCCTCCGCCATTTTCACATGGTCAAACAGGCTCCAATCGGCGTCGGGCGCAAAGGTTACCAGCACGTCCACGTCGCTATCCGGCCCAAAGTCATCGCGCAAGACCGAGCCGAACAGCGCCAGTTCGGCCACCAGCCAGCGGCGGCAATACTCGGCTAGCGATTCTTTTGACACTGGAGCGATTCGAGTCAACAGCCTGTTAGAGATATCCAGCGTAACCATTGATGGGGATTATAACTGCAATCCGATTGCTCTGCCGTGATTTGTGGTTTCTCACGGCCCTAAAAAAAGAACACGGCTTGCCCGGCTGAACTCAGGCAGTCCGTGTTTTCGTTAGACTTTGACTCGCTGACAGCTACTACGCCGACTCCCAATCTGCGCCAGCCAGCAGGCTTGCCACTGACAAATCTTCATCTATCTCCGGCCAGTGCAGGCTGACGCCGCCGCCGCCAATTTCGTTGCGTTCCCTCTGTTCGGGCGTAGCTTCGTGCAAAAGCGGGAACCAGATCACTGGCACGCTGATGATGCGGCCATCGGTTAAAGAGACGTGCATCATCTCGTCGGCAAACTTGACAGACCTGGCAAGCGCCGTTTTGGGAACGTACGCCCGGCGGAATTTTAGTTTGCTTTTTAATTGGCTATCCGTTGAAATGCTCATGCCACGCCTCTAACAGTTCTTTCCGGTGCTCGCGAATGATTCCCTCAATTTCGTTCAGTTCGTGAGCTTTGAAGCCATAGTTGGCGGCCAGCTTGATTGGGTCTAACCAGAATTTGGCCTGATTGCTCTCAGCCTTGGCATGAATATGCGGCGGCTCATTGTTCTCGTTGCTGAAAAAGACAAAACGATAACGCCCCACGCGCAAGACTGTTGGCATAACACTCTGATTTCCTACGGCTTATTATAAACCATCTAACCCGCCAGCCATTTGCCCCAAAGCCGCCCCGCTTCGCGACTGCCGGGAAGCGCCGTGCAAAAGAGCACAGATTGGCAGAATTCTCGGATTCTGATCCGCTCATTCTGAAAATCCGTGCTTTCCCACGGCTCAAACACCGGTTGCCCGGCTGAACTCAGGCATGCTGTGTTTTCATCTTGCAAATAGTCTGGCTGGGTCACGTTCTAACCCGCCCTCAGCCGTTTGCCTGAAAGTCGCCCATTGTACTGCTGGGAAACATCCCGGCAGAATCAAGCCCGTCTTAAGATCAAGGGATGTGGGCGGATTAGAGAAGCCCTCCAGAACTTCGCCGCCAACTTGAAATGCGTCCGCCTTTAGTGGGGGCTTTCCTTAATCCCCAAGCTGGCATAAACTTAGACGCAGTTTTAGGGGCCGCCGACGGCGGCTTAGTCCAACTCAGGATTATGCGGCGGCTGCCGACCTGAGCCGGAGACGATCTGCTACATGCCGCGCCGCATTAATCCTTAATCGTTGGGTGCACTGCTTAGTGGTCAAAATCGCATATCAGAAGTGTAAACCATGGCCCCCTCCAGCAGAATACTCTTTATTACGCTTGGTTCTCTGAATCAGGCAGAAGGCGGAGTGCGTAAGTATGACGAGCACGACTCGATTCTTTCGCGATTGCCGACTGATTCAAAGAAGAGATTACTGCAAACACGTGCTCAAGCCTTCAAGTGGCTAAAGGAAGACAGAGACGCCACATGGCAAGGTGTTTCAATTGCTCAACATGAGTACAATAAGGGTCTTGTTTGCGGGCAGGATTTTGGCGGTGATGATGCAAACGCTTTGTACCGTCCAGCACTCGATAGATTCGCAGGACGGTTCTTTCTTGCATTGGGGCCCGAGGGCAAGGATGTTGCAGCCTCATCTCAACATCACACCTTGTTGCTGTGTGGCCTTTACGGGCTCTCAACGTTCATGGAGCCCGTCCAGCGGTATAACTGCCCGGTTGAAACGAATCTGAAGAATTTCAGTATTTGGACTGAAGACAACACTCTGACTGACATACTCATCGACTATATCAAAGAACATGATATAGCAAGAGTTTTTGATTTTGCCGCCACGGAATCGCGTCGCAGATTGATATCGTGGCCTGCCGTTCACCATGAGCTCAGGGGAAATGTGTTGCACTGTTTCAGCACGAGAGCCGCCGGCGACGATGCGTTGATTCAGTTTGGGCAGCTGATGGCGAGATTTCTGCTAAATGCTCCCAGTGACAGACTTTTAGCTATTCAGCCGGAAACGGAACGGAACGGGATTATGTTCCGCGATATTGACAGACCGCGCTCAGACATGCCGCACGAAGTTGAACGTCGTGCGTGGAGTCAAGCTGATGAGACCGAACGGAAGCGGCGCGGTGTTATTCGGTTCCTAGATAAAGCGGAAGGCGCGCACGGACGATGGGAAGAATCTACGACAGGAAGAGTAGCGCGCCTCAAGGATAGAAGGAGAATTGAGCCACGTGAGGCGAGTGCAATGCGAACGATTCTGAAGTGGCGCAACGATATCATCTACCGAGAGAATTACCCTGATGAGGCTGGCTTGCGCGACATTGAAGACGCATGGGTATATCTATCACAGCAAGTGCAAATAGAACGCCGTCGATGGAAAATTGAAGAATTCCAGGGCGCATGATCGCAGTGCGCCCAACAGGGGCGTCCAGCCGACGTTAGGCCACTTGTTGCAGTCGAAAGTATCATCAGGCTTCAGTCGCGCCAACGCGAGTGAAGGTTCGATAGTTTGACCACCATCCTAGAAAGCACAGTCCAATGTCAAGAGAACTTGCCAGAAGAAAATATAAAGTTGAGTTTGAAGTCACAGTGAATATGTATGAAATAGAAAAGATCAATGAGTTTCCTGATAACCCACCAGATTTTCTTGGGAAACTGAAACGATTTCAAAAAGCCCTGTTGCTGGATGATGAAGCCCTCACGCGGGTATTTGTTGAGAACCTCCTTTCAGAGCTTGAAGAATATGTGGGATACATTAAAGCGCCAGATGCAATAGAGTTTTTTCAGAAAACAGTAATATCTTCTTTGGAAGCACAGGATATTGAATTCTTCCAGGCTGAACAACGGGAACACTACCTTCATGAAGCCGTGTCTCCTGTTACTTCAGACAGCGTTTCCGCGTCCATAGACAGTTGCGCAATAATCCAAGTTCTTGAAACAGAAGACAAGCGAGTTCTTCTAAACCATATCTGGCAGGAAGTAGAACATCATGGAAGAGAAGAGCATTTAAAACATCTTCAAGAAAGTGGTGAACTTTAGCAGGCCGTCAACATCCAATGACCCGACCAACAAAAGCCAAAACTCAAGGCAAAGCCTCAACGCCCTCGCCGACGCGAAAGCGCACGACGGGCGACGCCCTGCCTTTCTCTTTCGAGACGGCCTATCCGACTATCGCGCAGTGGATACAGTCTTACGGCTGGATTGAAGTTGGACAAGATGACTATAGTCGTTCAATGGTTCGGGCGCTCGATATCGGCGGAATGGTTTGGGAAGGCAAAGCGCACTACGCTTCGACAGATGAACTCTGGCGCGATTTAGAAAAGGGGCTGATGGAGTGGATGGCCGAAAACGGATAGTAACAGCGCACATCCGCTTTCGCGTAGCGGCTTGAAAATCCGTTGAAAGTGGGCTAATCATCTTCCCACGCCGAAAACTTTGACGGACAATCGCAATTGCCCCCTCGCATCCTTTCCCCCCTCACCGTGTTATACTTTCAAACCCTCTGCGGCTAAAATTTTATGTCTAAGAGTCCGGGCGAATTGCAAACTCGCCCTGGCTAAAGCCGCGCCCATTTCACTTTGGAGGAAGTTCGTTGAAAACACGAGTCGTCGTCACCGGCCTCGGCGCGGTTAGCCCGCTGGGGCTTGATGTTGAATCCACCTGGGCCGCCGCCTCGGGCGGCAAGTCGGGCATTGGCCCTATCACCCGCTTCGACGCCAGCCACCACGAAACCAAATTCGCCGCCGAAGTCAAAGGCTTCGATGCCGAGAGCCTCTTTGGCCGCAAAGATGCGCGCCGCATGGATCGCTTCACCCAGTACGCCGTCGCCGCCGCCGGCCAGGCTCTCAAAGACGCCGGCCTGCAAGTCACCGACGGCAACCGTGACCGCATCGGCATCTTCATCGGCACCGGCATCGGCGGCATCGGCACCGTGCTGAACGAGGCCGAGACCCTGCGCGAGAAAGGCCCGCGCCGCGTCAGCCCCTTCATGGTTCCCATGATGTTGCCCGACTCGGCCGCCGGGCAAGTGGCCATCACCTTCGGTCTGCGCGGTCCTAACCTGGCCATTGTCACCGCCTGCGCCACTGGCACCAATGCCATCGGCGAGGCCTACAAGACCATCCAGCGCGGCGGGGCGGATGTCATGGTGGCCGGTGGCGCCGAGTCGGCCATTCTCAGTCTGGTTATCGCCGGGTTCAACGTCATGACCGCCCTCTCCACCCGCAACGACGACCCAACCCGCGCCTCGCGCCCCTTCGACAAAAATCGTGACGGCTTTGTGGCCGGTGAGGGCGCGGCCACCCTCATCCTCGAATCCGAAGAATATGCCAGGTCACGCGGCGCAAAAATCTATGGCGAAGTGCTTGGCTACGGCCTCACCAACGATGCTTATCACATCTCGGCCCCGGCCGAGAACGGCGCGGGCGCGGCGCGTTGTATGCAATTAGCGTTGGATGACGCCGGACTCGGCCCCAGACAAATTGATTACCTCAACGCGCACGGCACGTCGACTCAGTTGAATGACAAGTCGGAGACGGCCGCCGTCAAAACCGTCTTCGGGGAGGCCGCCTACGATCTCCCCATGTCGTCCACCAAGTCCATGCACGGCCACCTGCTGGGGGCCGCCGGGGCAGTGGAAGCCGTCATCTGCCTCAAAGCCCTCAACGCTGGCTTCATTCCGCCCACCCTCAACTACGAAACGCCCGACCCCAACTGCGACCTGGACTACGTGCCCAACGCGGGCCGGGCCAAAGCCATGCACACCGTCATGTCCAATTCGTTCGGTTTCGGCGGGCACAACGCCTCCATCATCTTCGGCAAGAATGGAGACAGCAATCACTCCAATGGAGGCGCTTAATGGCAACTAAGAACGGAAGCGGCAACGGGCACAACGGCGCCAACGGTAATGGCCGTAATGGCCGGTCCTTGCCAGCCAACTCCAAAACGTCGCGCTACGCCCACATCACCGGCTGGGGCATGGCTGTGCCCGAGCGGGTGATGACCAACGACGACATGGCCCGCATTGTGGACACCACCGACGAGTGGATTCAGTCACGCACCGGCATCAAACAGCGGCGCATTGCCGATAACAAAGAGACTACCACCTCGCTGGCAACCCTGGCCGCCCAACGCGCCCTGGAAGTGGCCGATCTCTCGCCCGAAGACATCGATCTGATCATCGTCGCCACCTGCACGCCCGAATACGCTTTCCCCTCCACCGCCTCGCTGGTGCAAGACGCCATCGGCGCGGAGAAAGCCGGAGCGTTTGACCTCTCGGCGGCCTGCACCGGATTCATCTACGCTCTCAACGTGGCCGCCGACGCCATCAAGTGCGGCACGGCCCAAGCCGCGCTGGTCATCGGCGCAGAAACTTTGTCCCGGGTGGTGGATTGGGAAGATCGGGGAACCTGCATTCTCTTCGGCGATGGCGCAGGCGCGTTCGTCCTGCAAGGCTCGGAGACGCCCGGCGGCGTGCTAGCGGCCATGATGCGCTCCGACGGCTCGGGTGGCAGTTCGCTCTCGCTGGCTTCATCCGGCTACATTCGCCCGGCGGGCGTTGGCCCTCAGCTCAATCACAAAATTCAAATGAACGGCCGCGAAGTCTTCCGCTTCGCCACGCGCGTCATGAACTCAATCACCCGCGAAGTGGTCGCCAATGCCGGGCTGAAACTGGAAGACATCAACCTCATCATTCCACACCAGGCCAACCGGCGCATCATCGAAGCGGCGGCGCGCGGCCTGGAACTGCCCGAAGAGAAGTTTTATATCAACGTGGACCGCTATGGCAACACCTCAACGGCGTCGATTCCGATTGCGGTATGCGAAGCGGTATCCCGGAAGAAAGTACGGCCCAACGATCATCTGGTGCTGGTGGGCTTTGGCGGCGGCCTCACCTGGGGCGCGGTCGCCATTCACTGGGCTGTGACTCCGCCGCCGGAAGTGTCGCGCTGGAATCAGCTTGGGCGGCAAGTACGCTACGGGCTGGCCCGTGTCAACTCGTTTGGCCGCCGCGCCCTGCGCCGGGTGGAGGGCGCGCTCTTTGGCTCGCAAGCGCCGGAGGGCGTGGAGCCGCCGCCGCGAGGCGGAAAGAAGTGAATCTCACGGCGATACATCAATCGCCGGTCGGCCAGTCTGCGGCAGGACAGACGACCAGGGCAGGAGGGCACACCGGGCGTTGTAGTTTGCCGCTCTGGCAAACACGCCAGCCGGCGGGCGGCTGGCGTTCCACCACAGGCCCACACTGCCGTGGCGCGCCCAGGCGCAAATGGCAACAATAGAGTCAGAGGCTTTGTCGGGCGGCGGCGCCAGTGCTTGCACAGCGCAGGCAATGAGCGAGCAGGCCAGGCACATGCTGACGACCAGCAAGACGGCAGTTGCCAGAATGTGAGTGTCGCGGGTGTTGTTGGTTCTGAACTCGTCCATGCTCACCTCTCATGGCGATAATGAAAAGCTCCCTTGTTGCGCCCAGGACGGCGGGCGCGGCACGTAGCCGCAAATGGCCTGACGCGAAGCAATTGAAGGCGGCGGCATGGCGGCGATGCCCGGCGCCGTCCACCACACGCCCCACCAGGAAATACTCGCCACCCGTCCCACGCAAGCCTGAACGATAAAATCGGATGGCAGGTTAGCGTGAGGCAACCAGAGCCAGAAGGCCACCAGCAGAGTCGCGTACAACATACAAATGGCGGCCAGCCAAAGAACGCTGACCACCAGCCAACCGCGAATGTGACGAGATCGAGTGGCCATCCCGCTTCTTCAAGGCATAAACAAGTGGCCGCCCAGGGGCGGCAGTGACGGCAACCACGGCAGAAAGCCGCACGAATAACGCCGGGTGATGAACACTTTCTGCGGCATCCACGAGACCGCTACTTGAATGGTATCAATGGATTGGACTCGCCTACGGCGGAAGCATCACACTGCCATGCTGGGGCAAGATGGGCGCCCACAGGATGAAACGGCATGATGTTGAAGTTGGCGACACAAACGCCCAACGCGGCGCATCTTTGGTGTAGGGCGAGAGCCACCACATGCGTATCTGTTTGTTCTTGCTCGCCGCTGTTGAGTCGAAGCAGGCGTGAACCACGTAACCTTCAGGCAAGCTGGACGGTCGTATCAAAATTTCGGCAGTGAACAAGAGCAGAATGACAAGCAGGCAAATTGCCGCCGTGAGCGACAGGCTCAGCGTCAGCGTCATTTGCTCTTTCGGTTTGAGCTTGACCATCACTTCGCCAGCCCGCCCAGCCTCGACACTGCCTGCTCAATCGCCTGCATCACTTTCGGCAAATCATCCTTCACTGTCGACTCGGAAAACGCCAGATACTGCCACCCGCCGCTTTCCTTGAGTTCCTTTTTGCTCCCTGTTTCCCCTAACAGAACCGCCAGCTTGCCCAACTCGCACAACAGCGCAAAATCAATCGCCCCGCCCGGTCCTTCTTCGTAGTTCCGCTCGGCATTTAGACCGCGCTCTTTCAGCGCCGTCCACAGCAAGTCGCGCTCGTCGCCATCCACAATCAAATCGTTGATCTCGGCGGCGCTCATCAGCCGCTCACCGGTGGTGTAGAAGAATGTGATTCGCCGCCAATTGAGCGCCGGCACCGATCGGGGCAAACGCTCCAGCGGACCGAGTTGGAGTTTGAAGTATTGCTCGTTCGCCCGAGGGTGATCGGGTTCAGTCCGCAGGAGTTCGGCCCGGGTCGTTAGTTCGTGGCCCAGCACCGGCGCGGTGAAGTGGATGGCCCACTTCTCGTCACCAAACTCTGCTGTCTGGTAAAACGCAAGCCGATCCACGCTTACCGTCTTGGGCGCGCGTTTGTAGGGGATGCGATACCAGCCCAGCACCCGCGCAATTTCCAGATCGCGCGGCGAGGGCATGACGGCAACGAGGATGAGGTCGGTGGGGTTCATAGGTAACTACGTAATTCTCAACTCACAATGCAGAGCGGCAAATCGAGAATTGCGCATCGTGAATTGCAATTTTCAGTGGACGATGCTGGAATCCTTTTTCCCATTCAGCGCGTACACATCGGCGTCCGCGTTTTGGAGTTGGATGAGCGGACCATAAGCCGTGCGCAGGGCACTGTTAAGGGCGGCCAGCACATCCTTGAGACGCTCTTCGTTCTCCACCGTGCCGCGATACACTTTCTCTTTTGCCCCGCTGTCGCGCTGAACGAAGTGCGCCCACTCGCATGTGCCGTCCTTTTTCTTCTTAGCCAGCAATTTGTAAATGCCAATTTGCAGCACGTGTGGCGTCACCCAGGCCCCGGCGATCTCTTCGCCTTTGTTTACGTTCATGACGGCTTGCGCGGCGAGGGGGCGGCTGGAGTCAATTTTAGGTTTGGGCATAAGTTGCTCCTTTACAACCAACTTTACCATCGTGGGAGCGCGTTGCACGCGCGGTTTGCGCCAGGCATGACAGGCTACATCGCGGTTACAAACCGCTCCCACTTCAACCAATACTCCTTCTAACTAAAAGCACAAAACCTTTTCACCATCGTGAGAGCGTGGGAGCGCGTTGTACGCGCGATTTGCGCCAGGCATGACAG
Source organism: uncultured Anaerolineales bacterium (assembly GCA_964431175.1). Classification (GTDB taxonomy): domain Bacteria; phylum Chloroflexota; class Anaerolineae; order Anaerolineales; family VGOW01; genus VGOW01. The sequence continues at coordinate 2,965 of CAYSIV010000193.1, read as the reverse complement.
GCTCCATCGCGGTTACAAACCGCTCCCACGTCGCTCCCACGCCGCCCGTCCAAAAGCTATCCTACTTCACCACTCCACCCCAACGGGCCGACAGCATCCCAATCTATATCTGCCTGACGGGAGAGATGCGCTGTTGACCACAAGTAGTCTTCAGCTTTCTCAACCCAGCCGCGCCTCACAGGATTGTTGTGCATATAGTGAAAGTGCCCCCAGAAGTCAGCTTCGTCTCGAATAGCGTGGTCGTGATACCCCTCTTGCCAAAATTCTCCTCCGCTTTGGTTTAGCTTGTTGATCTCACGTGAAGTATGGCGTTTCAAACTCATCATCACCTTGAACAAGACAAATCCTTCTCGCAACATCATGATGAAGTGAAAATGGTTATCCATGATCATGTAGCCAAGCAACCAGATGCGGCCATTGTCTCTAGCCCACTTGAGGGCCTCAATGATAATCTCACGGCCTGGCGGCGCAATCAAGGGCCGTTTCTGTTCGACATTGGTGGTGATGAAATACACCATGCCGGGAGCGGAGTAGCGGCCTCTGCGAAGAGAGGATGAATGAGGCTTTTCTGGTTCCATGAATGGATGAAAGTCCGTGCTATCGCGGTTACAAACCGCTCCCGCTTCAACCAGCTAGTCAGTCTACCGTCGTGGGAGCGCGTTGTACGCGCGATTTACGCCAGCCACGACCGACCACATCGCGGCTACAAGCCGCTCCCACACTGCCTCACGATGATTCAACAACCTGCTCAATTCCCTCTCATCTGCTTAATCCTTGCATCCATCTCCGGCACAAGCTGTTGGTGTTTGATCCACCACTCCGGGTCTTTCTGGGCATCAAGCTCTTCCACAGTTTTGCCCTGTTGCTCAACCCAGGTGTAATACTTCAAATGGTGCCACTGACGGCGCATGTCGGGCGTGCCGTCTTTGATCCAGTCGGTCTTGGCCCCGTGAAAGATGGCCTCAACGTAAGCCAGAGCGCGGGCGTCGTCAATCGCGCCGTAATCGCGGGCCATGTCGCTCATCACCGAGTGATAGCGATCAATGGCGTCGGTGCAGATGGTGACGATGACATCCTTCTTGCCAAACTGGTAATGTTTGGCCGTCTTGATCGCGCCCAACACGTTGCACACGCCGGAGATGCCGAAGAGGGTCGAGAGCGCGCGCACTTTGTCGGCTGGGATGCCGTAGCGTTTGGTCAGGGCCTCGTGGCCGGCCTCGTCGGTGAGCACCTGCAAGCCCTTCTTGCATTCGATGTCGTCAATGCACATGATGGCGTCCATGTTCAGCACGTTGTGAATCCAGGTGACGTGCTTGTCGCCAATGCCCTGAATGTCGTGGCCGCCGTAGCCGTTGTTGTAGAGCGTCGGGCACTGAACAGGTTCGAGGCCCACAATCTTGTGGTCGGGGAAGGCTTGCTTGATCCGGTCGCCGGCGGCGATCGTCCCGGCGCTTCCCATTGCCGAACAGTAGGCGGCAATTGAGCCGTCGCCAACACCTTCAGCCTTCAACACGCCCGCCAGTTCCACAATGGTGTTGCCGGTGACGTGGTAGTGGAAGCGGTAGTTGCCCATCACCTCAAACTGGTTGAGGATGCGAATGTTCGGGTCGCGGCGCAGTTCCCACGTCTTGTCGTAAATCTCTTTGACGTTGGACTCGACGCCAACGGTCTTAATGACCTGCGCCCCATAACTTTCGATCTTCTGGAACCGCTCCTTGCTCATGCCTTCGGGAAGAACGACAATGGACTTGGCTCCGACCCGGCCTCCCACCCACGCCCCGCCAATGCCGTAGTTGCCGGTGCTGGGCCAGACGACGGTATGTTTGTTAATGTCCACCCGGTCGAAGACCAGTTCTTCGGCCAACACCGAGTAGGCGGCACCCACTTTGTGGGCGCCGCTGGGGAAGTCGCGTCCATATAAGACGACGATGGGCGCGTCCACGCCGGTCAGCTCTTTCGGCAGAACTTCGTATTTGATTTTGTCGTCCCCGCCGCGCCAGGTGATGTTGTAGAGATTGACCGGGTCGAGCGGGGCGCTCTTCAACGCTTTCACCGCCTTCTGGCGGGTAGCCGGATCAATCTTGTCCGGGTGCAACATTTCTTCAAATGTGGGCCCAAGTATTGCTTTGCTCATAGTTTTGTCCTTTTGATTTAACCGCAGAGCGCGCCGAGAGCGCTGAGTTTCTTTACTTGCTTTCTCTGCGCCCTTTGCGTTCTCGGCGGTGAATTTAGTCGCGCGAGATTGTTGACATTGCTCTAAATGCGCGGTGCGCCGTCACCATGTCGGGCGCGGTGTATTCGAGGCGCGTGCCGTTAGCTTGTCCTGAGCTTGTCGAAGGACGTTCAGTGCCGGGGATGAGGAAGGCGCGGTCGGCGTGGCGGGTGTACACGAACTCGACGGCTAACCGCACCGGCGTATCCACTTTGAACGGCGCCGGCGCTTTGCCCTCGCGGAACCTGATCACCGCCCGGGCCGCCGCCTCGCAAATTTTATGCCGGGCCTCGGCCAGCGGCAAGCACTGGGCCGCCATTTGCCCGGCCGCATTCTTCACCACCGCAATCTCCAGCGCCGGGCCCATCATATCCTGCCCTTCCTGGCCGGCGTGTTGATCGCCGGTGAGGGCGATGACGGGCACACCATAGTGGGCCGCCACCGCCGCGTTCAACCCAATTTCACCCACCAGACGGTCATTGAGATAGACAGCCCGGATTCGAGTGTCCGACCAGGTGTGATCGAGAATGGCCTTCTTGGTTCCGGCGGCGGCGTGGTAGCCGACGAGCATGGCCGCGTCGGGCGGCGGCTGGTCGTCAATGCCTTGCATCATCGCGAACGGCGACGGCGAGCCAGAGTTGAGCCGGGCGCGCGAGTCCAGCTCTTCGATGAGGATGTTGCGGGCGTTCCAGTGGCCGTCGCTCACGATCACTTCGTCGGCGCCGCTTTCAAATGCGCCCTGAATGGCCGCGT
>CAYSIV010000192.1:0-12538 GCA_964431175.1 uncultured Anaerolineales bacterium | reverse complement strand
CAAACACTACTGGCGGGTGCGCGCCTTCAACACTGGCGGCCAATACAGCCTCTGGTCAGCCACCTTCAACTTCCGCACCGCCCTCTTGCCGCCAACGCTCCTCTCGCCGAATGAGGGTAAAACTCTGCTCACAATGCGACCCATCTTTGACTGGGATATTGTAGACGGCGCAACGAGTTATGCCTTACAAGTCTCCACCAGTCCCGCCTTTGCCGTGCTCACTGTTAATGCGGTCGTTTCACCTTCGGCTTACACGATGACAGTAGACCTGCCTAAGAACAATCTGATATACTGGCGGGTGCGTTCGAATGGGGTCAACGGGCCCAGTGCCTGGTCGGAAGTTCGCAGTTTCACTAGCGCCAACCCGCCAAGTGTGCCTGTGCTTCTCTCACCAGCCAACGGGGCAACGGTCACCAGCACGCCCACTCTCACTTGGAGTGCTTCAACAGTTCCGGTGGGGACGACGCTGGATCACTACGAAGTGCAGATCGCTACGAGCAACACCTTTAGCGTTATTGAACAACAGAACAATACCGGGACAATCAACAGTTACACAGCTGCGGCCCTCGGGTCAGGCATCCACTACTGGCGGGTACGAGCGTTCAACACCGCCGGGCAGTATAGCAACTGGTCAGTAGTGAGGAGCTTCCGCGTGCCGTGAGTTTCACGCCAGGCCCAATAACATGAACACTTACCCTAACTCACTCTCCCGCCTTTTTCGGTTTTTCCGAGTCCTTCTGGTGCTCGCATTGCTTCTCTGGTTATCTTCACCCTTTGACTCATGGGTAAAGGCTCATACTGAGCCGAACGCCGCCGCTAAACTTGAAATTGCCACCACCAGCGCTACAGCGGTAAGTAGCATCCTCTTTCAGTTTAATGGCGCGACCATTGATGATAGATTTGGCTATTCGGTGGCGGGAGGCCAAGATATTAATGGCGACAACCACCCCGACTTCGTAGTGGGCGCGATACAAACCGATCCCAACGGGTTGACTAACGCTGGGAGCGCCTTTGCCTATTCGGGCCTTGATGGGGCCTTGCTACGCCGTTTCGACGGCGCTTCAGCCGATATGTGGTTTGGCCTTGAGGTGGCTGAAGTTGGCGATGTAAACAATGATGGTAAGGCGGATATTTTGGTTGGAACGCCGAAGGCCGCGCCGGGCGGGGTCACTTGGGCGGGTAGTGCCTACGTCTACTCCGGCGCAAGCGGCGCGTTATTGTTTCAGTTTGATGGCTCCGCTACATACGGCTATATGGGTGAGGCGGCCGCTGGCGCAGGAGACATCAACCACGACAACCACGCCGATATCATTGTGAGCGCGCGGGGTGCCGGTAAAGTTTTTGTCTTTTCCGGCAGTGACGGAACAACGCTTCACCAGTTTAGCGGCCCGTTCAACTTCGGCTCCTCAGTCGCGAACGTCGGGGATGTCAATGCCGATGGCGTCCCTGACATTGGCGTGGGCTCGCCCCTCTCCACACCAGGCGGATTAAGCGAGGCCGGCAGCGCCTTCATTTACTCAGGCGCAACCGGCGCGCTTCTCCATCAATTTGATGGAGCAAATGCGGGAGATTGGGTGGGTATTTCCATCGCAGGCGCGGGCGATCTGAACAACGATGGCCGTTCAGATTTGATTGTGGCCGCTATGTGCAATTTGAGCAATCACACCGGCTGTACGCCGAGCGGCGCAAGAGGCTACGTTTCCGTTTTCTCAGGAGAGACCGGCAGCCTCCTCTTCCATTTTGAGGGAGAAGCGGCCAACGATGCCTTTGGCCGTTCCGTTGCCGGGCCGGGGGATATGAACGGCGACGGCGTGCCAGACATTGTCGTCGGCGCTTTTCATGCAGATACCGGTTCGACCCTCGATACTGGCCGGGTCTATATATACTCTGGCGCAGACGGTACTGAACTTTACCGGCTTAGCGGCTACGGATGGTACGACTACTTGGGCAACTCCGTCTCGGGCGCGGGTGACGTCAATGGTGATGGCAACGCCGACGCCATCGTTGCTGCTTTCTATGCAGACCCTCTTGGACGAAATGGCGCAGGCAGCGTCTACGTTTTGTCGCTGTCGTCATTTGCCGCCCCAACGCCGGCCTTCCCTAACAATTTCTCCCCTCCGCAAACGTCGCGCCCTCTCTTCGACTGGTCTAATGTCGCCGGAGCTTTTTCCTACAATTTACAGATTTCCACTAATCAAAACTTCACTTCACTTGTGCTCAACCAAAACGTCACCCCATCAGCTTATATAGTCACAACCGACCTCCCCAAAGGTACCACCCTCTTTTGGCGTGTGAGAGCCAATGGCTCGAACGGCCCCAGCGCCTGGTCGCGCGTTCGCCACTTCGACACCCCCAACCCGCCAAGCGTGCCAGCCCTGCTCTCGCCAGCCCTCAATGCAATGGTGGCAAATGGCCAGCCAGCGCTGGATTGGAGCGATTCGAGTCCGGGCGTGGATCACTACGAAGTTCAACTCTCTACTGACCCGTACTTCACCTCCACCCTTGGTCGCGGGCAAGGCGGGCGAACAGCAGTTTCGCAGTACACAGTTGAGACGGCGCTGGGGACAGGCGCTTATTACTGGCAAGTGAGAGCCGTGAACACCAGCGGGCAGTTCAGCAACTGGTCAAGTAGTCGGAGCTTCCGCGTGCCGTAAGTTTCCTGCCAAGTATCTTTCTTCTCGCACCGCCCTCCTGCCCAAACGCAAGAGGGCGGTCGTGTTTATAACACCAAAATCCTTGCCCGTTTCTTGACTTACCACTGGCGCGTGCGGGCGATGAACTATTCAGCTTTGAGCCTGTTGCAGTTTGGGCCGTGGTCGGCTGGCAGAGAAACCTCCCGAAGGTTTGCGAACCTTCGGGAGGTTGTCGTTACTCGTTGAACATCTCCCCCACACTCCTTCCCTCGTGAGCGCGGCGGATGACTTCGCCCAGCAGTTTGGCCACCGAGAGGATGGTCATGTTGGGCAGTTTCTTGTGCGGCGGCACGGGGATGGTGTTGGTGGTGACAATCTCCTTAAACTCCAGCTTCCGCAGGCGATCCACCGCCGGACCGGAGAGCACCGGGTGAACAAAGGACAGGTAGACGTCGCGCGCGCCGTGATCGCGCACGATGTTCACCGCCTGGCCCACCGAGCCGGCCGTGTCCACTTCGTCGTCCACGATGATCACATCTTTACCGTTCACATCGCCGATGACGGTCATGGCTTCGGCGTTGGCGTCGTTGCCGGTGCGGCGCTTTTCAATGAAGGCCATCGAGGCGTTGAGCTTGGCCGCAAAGTTGCGGCCTTTCTTGGCAAAGCCCAGGTCGGCGGTCACAATCACCGGGTCGGCCATTTGGGCGCGCTTGGCCACAAAGTAATCGCTGAGCATGTGAAAGGCGGTGAGCACGTCGCCGGGGATGGAGAAGAAGCCCTGAATTTGCCCGGCGTGCAGGTCAATCGTTATATAGCGGTCGGCTCCGGCGGCTTCGATCATGTCGGCCACCAGCCGGGCGGTGATGGGCACGCGCGGTTGGTCTTTCTTGTCGGAGCGCGAGTAGCACAGGTAGGGAACAACGGCCGTGATGCGGGCCGCCGAGTCCAGCCGCAGAGTTTGCAGAACGATGAGCAATTCCATCAGGTTATAGTTCACCGGCGAGCTGGTGGTCTGGATCACGTACACGTCCTGGCCGCGGGCGCTGGCGTGCAGGCGCACAAAAATGTTCTCGTTGGGAAACTCGATGATGTCGCGCCCGCCGAGCGGCGTGTAGAGATAATCGCTGATCTCCTGGGCCAGGTCGGGCGTCGAGGTGCCGCCGATCAGGCGGGTGCCGCCATACATTGATTCAACTTCACGATGAAGCCGTCCGGTCATGCTTTGCCCGCCTCCCACTCGTCCCGCAAAACCGCCATAATCAGAGTGTCATTATAACGCCCGTCGTGAAACCGGTCGCGCCGCAGGCGGCCCTCAAGCTTGAAGCCCGCCTTCTCGTAGCAACGAATCGCGCGCGGGTTGGTATCGAACACCCGTAAAAAGACTCGCTCTAGATTCAACTCGCCAAAGCCAAAGTCAGTCAAAGTTCGCACCGCATCGGTGCCGTAGCCTTTGTTCCAATATCCTTTGTCGCCAATGGAAATGCCAAGCTCGGCATGGCGATTGCGCCAGTCGATCTCGTGAAAACCGGCCGAGCCGATGTGAACCCAGCCATCCGGCGACTCGACCTCAATGGAAAGAGGCTGTTCGTTGCGGTCGCGCTTGAGTGTCTCTTCAAACCACTGCTCTTCCTGAGCCAGGCCCATACCCAGGTGAACGCCAAGCCCGTCGCGCACCTCCGGGTCGGCGAACCAGGCCACAAAGCGCGGCAAGTCGTCGCGCTCAACAGAGCGCAGGCGGACTTTTTGGCCGATGATCATTTCAACATGTCCTCAACAACCGAGTACGGATCGCTCGTCCGATTGATGACGGCTTCAACGGCGGCGTCGAGCTTGCTGGAAGTACCGTTGAGAAAGCGGGCATACAACTGCTCGCGCAACAGCATTTCGAGATGACGGCGGATTCGGGCGCGGGCCCGCTGGGCCATCTCGCCGCTGGCGGCAAGATGCGCCCGATGACTCTCGATAGCCGCCAGAAGCGACTCGATGCCCTTGCCTTCGAGGGCGACTGTTTCGCAAATGGGAGTCGCCCAGGCGGGGCCGGTTTCACCGTCGAGCGCGGGGGTGACGGCTTCCACCCCGGAATCGTGGTGAGGGAAAAATTCCCGCCGCTGGGGGTGAGCCAGTGTCAACATGCCGCGCAAAGCGCGCACCGCCGCTTCGGCTCCCGGCCGATCAGCTTTGTTCACCACCAACACATCAGCAATTTCCAGGATGCCGGCCTTGATGGCCTGCACATCGTCGCCCAGGCCGGGCGCTTCGACGACAAGCGTGGTGTAGGCCAGCCCCGCAATGTCCACTTCCGATTGACCCGCGCCGACCGTTTCGATGAGGACCAGGTCGAAACCGGCAGAGTCGAGGACGCCCGTCACGTCGGCAGTGGCGCGGGCCAGGCCGCCCAGACTGCCGCGGGTGGCCATGCTTCGAATGAAGACGCCTTCGTCGCCGGAGAGATCGCGCATCCGGATTCGGTCGCCTAGAATAGCGCCCCCGGTGAAGGGGCTGGTGGGGTCAACGGCGACGATGGCAACCGTCCGGCCCAGGCGGCGATAGGCTTTAGCCATCTCGCTCACCAGCGTAGACTTGCCCGTGCCGGGCGCGCCGGTTACGCCAATTAGATAGGCGTGACCCGAGTGGGCATGAAGGGCGGCGAGGGCCACGCGCGCCTCAGGGCGCTCATTTTCAATATGGGTGATCAGGCGGGCTAGCGCGCGGCGGTCGCCGTTGAGGATCGATTCGGACAAATTCATTCGGGGGTATTATTTCTTCACCGCGTCTTTGACGGCCTGGATGATGGCGTCGGTGTTGGCGCCGGGGCCGAAGACACCGGTCACACCCTGCGCGGTAAGGGCGGCAATGTCTTCGTCGGGGATGATGCCGCCCAGGAACACTTTGACCTCGTCCAGTCCTTTGGCCTTGAGCAATTCCATGATCCGCGGGACTAAAGCGTTGTGGGCGCCGGAAAGAATGGAGAGACCGACGACATCCACGTCTTCCTGTAAAGCGGCTTCAGCGATCATCTCCGGCGTCTGCCGCAGGCCGGTGTAGATTACTTCCATGCCGGCATCGCGCAGGGCGCGGGCAATCACTTTTGCGCCCCGATCGTGCCCATCCAGCCCGGGTTTGGCTACCAGCACGCGAATAGGGGTTATGTCCATAAAGCTCCGTCAGGCCGTTCTGTTTGCGTCTGAACTTGCGAAACGATTATACCGCAAGTGTTACAACACCCTGTCACCTGCGGGTTGCATTAACCTTGAATTGAAACGTATCTGCAACCGCGCCGTCCTTGCATCAAGTTGGCGCAATAGGTACAATCATCTACAAGATGGCCACAACTCAAACCACTCCCGCCGCCGTTAATGAGCTGGAATTTCGAGGGGCTTTGGAGCGCCTGGGAGGCCTCATTGTGTTTTGTTTGCTCCTGGTCGTCGTCGGCATGTATTTGGCCGCGCCCTTCCTGGCCTACACCTGGATACAGCAGCCGTTCATAGGCGGGTTTGTCGAACCAACGCTGATTTTCAACGGCGTTGGCAACCCCGACTGGGCACTGCTTCGAAGGGATGTCCAGACTCACTATCCCGATCGTTTAGTGTCGATCGACGGCGTTGAGATTAGGACAACTGCCGGGTTGACCAAACTTCTTGCTCAATACTCGGTAGGCGACACAGTAGAAATCGTCGTCGAACGGGCAACCGGCGACTCGGTCTTTGGCCCCTTTCAAAAGAATGGCCTGACCACCCTCAACGTCACACTTTCTCCCTTTGCTTTTTCAGGCCTCGTCAACTTTTTCGCCATCCCGTATTTTATTGGCTTTATGTTTCTGATCATTGGCCTATGGGTTTTTTACCTGCGTCGCGATGAGGTCTCCGGGCGGGCCTTTGCCATGTTCTGCGCCTCCATGGCCGTCGTGATCGGAGGGCTGTTCGACCTGTACACAACCCGAGTGTTCGCTTCCTTGTGGACGGCCTGCATTCCCCTTGTTGCCGCCAGCATTCTCAACCTGGCCCTGGTTTTCCCCCAGGAAGCCAGCTACGTTTCAAAATGGCCGCTGTTGCGCTGGCTCGGCTTCGTGCCGGCACTGATCCTGGTTGGCGTCGGCGTCGCCAAAATTAACGATCTAGCCAACCCGCGCGATTACGCCGGTGTCTGGGCGGTGGGCTACGTGTACATGGCCCTTGGCGCCCTCTTCTTCATTGCCAGCAATGTTTATCATTGGTGGCGCGCCAAATCCCCCACTATCCGCGAGCAAAGCCGCATCATCATCCAATCATCTGCCTTTGCATTTCTACCGGCCAGCATCTGGGCCTTTGCCACTGGCCTCTTCAAAGTCAACTGGACATTTACACCCTGGCTATTCGCGTTTATGGTGGCTTTTCCGCTTGGCATCGTCTCGGCAATTTTGCGCTATCGTCTGCTCAACACCCAGGTCGTCCTCAGTCGGGGCCTGGTTTACATTTTGCTGGGCGTGCTTACGACTCTGGGCTACGGTTTGCTGGTAGCCGGAGTCAGTTGGCTGGTGGGTTCCCGCGTCCCGGCCAACTCCCCCACCCTCATTGGCCTCCTGGTGCTGACGCTGGCTGTGGGTCTGGCCCCAGCCCGTTCGTGGTTGCAGACCCGAGTCGACATTTTTCTACTGCGCGGCAGTCGGGCTTATCGCGAGTATCTCAACACCTTCAGCCGTGCCCTGACCGAGTCGGTTGAACTACCCTTCATTGCGAAGCAACTGCGACAACAAATTGATGTTGTCCTCAGGCCGGCCCACATCTACCTTTTTTTGCGCGAAGGCAGCCAGATCGATTACGGCGCGTACAACCCAGACGGCCGCCCCGAAACCGACCTGCGGTTCACAATGGACAGCGCTCTGACGCGCACCCTGGCCAGCCAGCGATTGCTTTATCTCGCGCCCGACGCTCCTTTGCCGGCCTCTCTTCAACGAGATCGAGGCAAGCTGGCCGTGCTTGGCTCGCCTCTCTTCGTCTCACTCAACAGCAAGAACGGCCTCATCGGCTGGTTGACTCTGGGAGGCCGCCTCTCCGGCGAACCCTATTCACGGCAAGACCTGGAGTTCCTCGAGTCGCTGGCCGATCAAAGCGTGCTGGCCGTCGAACGCGCCCAGGCCGTCACCGTGCTCGAGAAGCGCGTCAAAGAACTCAACGTGCTCGGCCAAATTTCGCAAGCCGTCAACTTCTCCATTTCCTTCGACGACCTGCTGGAACTCGTTTTCACCCAAGCCAGCCGCATCCTTGACACCCGTAACTTCTCCATCATCCTCAGCGAGCCGCGCACGCACACGCTCTCCTACGCCTTCTTCGTGGAAAACAATGATCGCAAGACAGACCAGGAAAAACAACCGTGGCCTCAAGGCGTGGGGCTTGCCAGCGAAGTGATCCGTAGCAGTCAACCCATCCTCACCCATGACTACCTCGGCGAGTGCGCGCGGCGCCGGGTGCAACCCCTCAACCGCCCTTATCATGCCTGGATGGGCGTGCCCCTCAACGCGAGCGCCCGAACGCTGGGCGTCATATCGGTCGCCTCGCTGGAAGCTGGCCGGGCTTTCACCGACGACCAGCTCAAAATCTTCTCGGCCATTGCCGATCAGGCGGCTACAGCCATCGACAAGGCCCGCCTCTACCAGCAAACCGAAGAACGCGCCCGTCAGCTGGCCACCCTCAACCAGGTCGCGCAAACCATCACCTCAACGCTCGACCTGGAGTCTTTGCTCCAGCGCGTGCTGGAAAGTGCAGTGAACATTTTGGGTTGCGAGGCCGGAAGCCTGTTTCTGATTGATGAAGAAACCACTGACTCGATCTTCAAAATCGCCGTCGGGCCGGCCGCCACCGATTTGATCGGCCAGCGTGTTCCAGCCGGACGAGGCATCGTCGGTTCGGCGGCGGAGAGCGGCCAACCCGTGATCGTCAACGATACTTCGTCCGATCCACGCTGGTTCCAGAAGTCAGATAAAACCACTGGGTTTGTCTCACGGGCGGTGATGGCGGTTCCCCTGCGTGTCAAGGAGCGCGTCATTGGCGTGATCGAAATCATCAACAAACGCGACGGCTCCCCTTTCGACGACGAGGACGTTTCCCTGCTCACTGCCTTCGCCGGTCAGGCCGCCGTGTCCATCGAAAATGCTCGCTTGTTCAATCTCACCGACAAAGCTTTGGAAGCCCGGGTTGAAGAATTATCGGCCATGCAACGGATTGACCGTGAACTAAATACTGCTCTCGACGTGACCCGAGCCATGATTGTGGTGCTCGAGAGAGCGCTGACCAGAACTGCCGCCGACGCCGGATTGGCCGGCATTGTCACTTCTGAAGGCATGTTGATCGTGGCTCACCAGGGCTACGACGGCGCCATCACTTCTTACCTTGATATTCCGCTCCCGCTCGACGTGGGCCTGCTCGCCGCCATTATGAACTCCAGCGAAGCGGTGCTGATTGCCGATGCTCAAGCGGATGAGAACAAATTCAGGATTTTACCCGGGGTCGCCTCTCAACTGGCAATCCCCGTCCGCCGGGAAGAAGAAACGATCGGCGCGATTATTCTCGAGTCAACCTGGCCGGATACTTTCGGTGGCGACACGTCTTTCCTCACCCGTTTGGCTGACCATGCCGCAATCGCGGTGGCGAACGCCCAGTTGTTCAACGAAGTCAGAGCCGCCAACCAGGCCAAGAGCGAGTTCGTGTCTTTCATCTCGCACGAGCTTAATCAGCCTATGACATCCATCAAAGGGTATGCCGATTTACTGGCGGCGGGCGCGATGGGGCCCCTCGACGACGTTCAACAGCAACCTATGAGCATCATCCGGGGCAATGTTGACCGAATGATCACCATCATCAAAGACTTGTCGGATATTGCCCGAATCGAGTCTGGCCGGATGAAGTTGGAATTGAAGGCCATGTCTTTCCAGCCCGTCATTGACGATGTGGTTCGCACTTTGCAAGGGCAAATTGACGCCAAAGGCCAAAAGCTCATTATGGATGTGGATGTAGCCCTGCCGCTGGTGTGGGCTGACCACCTGAGGTTGGTGCAGGTGTTGACGAACTTGATGAGCAACAGCTACAAATACACCCAGCCGGGCGGCACGATCCGGCTCGTGGTTCAGCAGTCGGCGAACACCTGGGATCCAAAAGGCGCACCCGAGGTTCTGCACGTGGCCGTAGAAGATAACGGTTACGGCATCTCACCTGTTGATCAAAAGAAAATCTTCAGCAAATACTTCCGCGCTGAAGACCGGGCTATTCGCGAAGCGCCCGGCACCGGTTTGGGGCTGAACATTTTCAAATTACTGGTAGAGTTGGGCGGGGGTAAAGCCTGGTTCGAGAGTGAATTGGGCAAGGGCAGCACCTTCCACTTCACGGTGCCACTGGTCTCAGCAATCCACCCAAAGTAGAGGCAAAACCCCGGTTGCTTTTGAGCCAGGGTTCTTCGTTTATCCCCGCTCGAAATTTTCTCCCTCACTCAACCCAACCAGACTTGCCGGTTGCCTGCCTTACCGTTTACTCATTTCCTTTTTCTTGACACTGCAACTTTCATCGTGGTATCATTTTTTCGTCGCTATTTAGCACTCACACTCAGAGAGTGCTAATAAGTTGACAGAAATCCTATGCAACTCTCTAGCCGCCAAGAAACCCTCCTTGCCCTTATTGTCCGCGAATACGTGGACTCTACCGCCCCGGTTAGCTCAAAAAGCCTCCGTGAAAAGTATGGTCTTTCCTTCAGCCCGGCCACAATCCGGAATGAAATGGCTGCGCTAACCGAACGCGGGTTTCTGCGCCAGCCGCACACCTCTGCCGGGCGCGTGCCCACCGAAGAAGGCTACCGCTATTTCGTCCAACAAGTGCTCGGCGAAGTGGAATTGCCCATTGCCGAACAAAACACCATCAGCCACCAGTTCCACCAAACGCACGGCGATGTCAACCAGTGGATGCGGCTGGCGGCATCGGTGCTCTCGCAACATACGCGTAGTGCCGCTCTTATCACCGCCCCGCGCAGTCAAACCGCCTACTTCAAACACATCGAACTTATCGCCACTCAGGGGCGGCAAGTGTTGATGGTATTGGTGCTCGGCGGCGGCGAAATTCGCCAGCAAATGCTCACCCTGGCCGAACCGGTTCTGCAGGAGCAGTTGAGCGACACCGCCCACCGGCTCAACACTCAACTCGCCGGGCTAAACGCCGAAGGCATCCGAACTCTCAGCGCCCACTTCGCCGTCTTCGAAAACGAAATTGCTCGCCTGGCCGCCGACTTGCTGGGCCGCGATGACGCAATTGCCTCCGGCGAAATCTATCGCGACGGCGTGAGCCGGATGCTGGCCGAGCCCGAATTCGCCAACACTGAAGTTGCCCGCCATGCGCGCCGCGTGCTCGAAGAACAATCCTTCCTGCAGGAATTCCTGGCCAAAGTGCTCAGCCCCAACGTCGGCAGTGTGCAAGTCGTCATCGGCGGCGAAGGCGACTGGGAAGAACTTAAAGACTGCTCAATGGTTCTGGCCCGCTACGGTATCAACAACGTCGCCACCGGCGCGCTTGGCGTCCTCGGCCCCACCCGCATGGCCTATGGCCGCGCCATCTCAACCGTGCGCTACGTTGCCGAATTAATGACCGACCTGGTGCATGACGCCTACGGAGAATCTTAATCAACTATGGAGACAGTCATCGAAGGCGAAACTTCCACGCCTAACAATATTGAGGGAGAAGCCGCCTCTACCGGGGCGGCGGACTCATCCCTCAACCCAAGCGACTCCCCCCAGCTCAAAGCCGAGTTGGAAGCCGCCAACGCCAAAGCCGCCGAGTACCTCGACGGCTGGCAACGCGCCCGCGCCGACTTTGCCAACTACAAGAAGCGCATCGAGCGCGACTTGACGGACTCTCGCCAAAATATCTCCGTCGAAGTCCTCAGCCGTGTCCTCCCGGCGCTGGACGATTTTGAGTTGGCGCTCAAAAATGCGCCCGCCACCGGCGACGGCGCAAAGTGGGTTGAAGGCGTCGCCCTCGTCCACCGCAAACTCACCGCTATTCTTGAAAACGAAGGCGTCAAACGCATCGAGGCCGAAGGCCAGCCCTTCGACCCCAACCTGCACGAAGCCGTCGTCCACGAAGAGTCGGCAGACCACCCTGAAGGTCACGTGACCGCAATCTTGCGGCAGGGCTACAAACTCGGCGACCGCGTTCTGCGGCCGGCGCTTGTCAAGGTATCCAAGTAAGGGCGAAGCATTCGGAAGAAGCGTTTGGCAAACTCCCCACTTCTCGCCCGAATGCTTCGCCCCTACCCGACCATCACAATTATTTGAGGAAACGACATCATGGCAAAAATCATTGGCATTGACCTCGGCACCACCAACTCCGTCGTCGCCGTCATGGAAGGCGGCGAACCCATTGTCATCCCCTCGTCGGAAGGAGCGCGTCTCATTCCGTCGGTTGTCGCCATCAACCCCAAAACTGGCGAGCGGCTGGTAGGGCAAGTAGCCCGGCGGCAAGCGATCACCAACCCGGAGAACACTATCTTCTCCATCAAACGCTTTATGGGCCGCAAGTTCAGCGACCCCGAAGTGCAACGCTCCCTCAAAATGGTGCCCTACAAAGTGACCGCCGCGCCCAACGGCGACATCCGCGTCCACATGGGCGGCAAGGAATACTCGCCACCCGAAGTCAGCGCCATGATCCTGGCCAAGCTCAAAGCCGACGCCGAAGCTTATCTCGGCGAGGCTGTGTCGCAAGCCGTCATTACCGTTCCCGCTTACTTCAACGACTCGCAACGGCAAGCGACAAAAGACGCTGGGCGCATCGCCGGCCTCGAAGTCCTGCGCATCATCAACGAGCCGACCGCTTCCTCTTTGGCTTACGGCCTCGACAAGAAGAAAGACGAGACCATCGCTGTGTACGACCTCGGCGGTGGCACGTTTGACG
>CAYSIV010000191.1:11230-12561 GCA_964431175.1 uncultured Anaerolineales bacterium | reverse complement strand
AGTTTACCGCCGAGTCGGCGGCAGTCTCCGACTCTGGCCCGTCCCTCACCTATCGCCTCAGTGGCCGGGCCGACATCCCCGGCAATAACGACCCGCGCAAAGTAACGGTGGCGACCTTCCCCCTCAAGCCGGTCATTGACTACGTCACCGCGCCCAAACAGGAGCCAGTGTGTTACCGACGGGCGACCATGAAAAATGACAGCCCGTACACGCTCTTGCCCGGCCCGGCGCAACTGTTTGAGGGCGACGATTATCTGGGGGCGACGAAGCTGGACTTCACCGCGCCCGGCCAGGAGTTCGAGCTGGCCCTCGGCGCGGATGAACGGGTGCGGGTGGAGCGCGAACTGGCCGCCCGCGACGTGGACAAGACCTTCATCGGCGACCGCCGCCGCATCCGTTTTGCTTACACCCTCAAGCTGGAAAATTTGCGCGACGCGCCGCAAACCATCCTGGTGCGCGACCAACTGCCCGTGCCGCGCGACGAGCAAATCAAAGTCAAACTCGAATCGGCCGACCCAAAACCGGCCAGGCAAACCGACCTCAACCAGCTTGAATGGAAACTGACCCTCGACAAGCAGGCCAAGCAAACCATCCGCTTCGACTTCACGGTTGAATATCCGCGAAGCATGGAAGTCACTGGCTTGCCGTAGAAAGGAGTGTCTGATATGGCCGCCCCAGCCGTCGCCTCGATTGGAACCAAATTGACAACCGCCGAGGAGCTATTGCAGTTATCAAGCAAAGGCCGTTATGAACTCTTGAAAGGCGAATTGATTGAGATATCGCCGCCCGGTTTTGAGCATGGCTATATCATCATGAACATCGCCGTCCCGATCGCCAATCACGCCAAACAAAACAACCTGGGCAAAGTCCTGGCCGCCAAAACGGGTTTTCGCATTGCTCGCGATCCCGACACCGTGCGTGCTCCCGACGTGGCCTTTGTAACCACCGATCGGTTACCGGCCAAACTCCCTAAAGGTTATACCGACTTTGCTCCCGACCTGGTCGCTGAAGTCGTCTCGCCCAGCGACGACCCGGATGATGTGCAAACCAAAGTCAAAGAATGGCTCGATGCTGGTGTGCGGCTTGTGCTCGTCGTCTATCCCGGTTCGCGGCAAGTAGCGGTGTATCGCTCACTCCGCGAAGTCACCATCCTCACCGAAGGCGACACCTTCTCGGCAAATGATCTCCTCCCCGGCCTCTCCATCAATGTTGCCGACATCTTTGCCGTCTAACTCCAATTCTCCAATTCTCTAATTCCCCAATCTCCACCTTCATGCCCAAACGCCCCACACCCACCCTGCCTCCATCCGAACGCGCCTTCCTGGTCGGCG
>CAYSIV010000191.1:0-11220 GCA_964431175.1 uncultured Anaerolineales bacterium | reverse complement strand
TTCACAGTCGAAGACTCGCTGGCCGAACTGGCCCTGCTGGCCGATACGGCCGGCATGGAAGTCGTCGGCGATCTCTACCAGAAGATCGACCGGCCCGATCCCAACACCTTCATCGGCTCCGGCAAGGCCGCCGAACTCAAAGACTTTGTCGAAGAGACCCTGGCCGACGCCGTGATCTTCGACGACGAGCTTTCGCCGCGCCATCAACGCGAACTCGAAGGCATCCTCGGCGAGAAGGTCAAAGTGTTGGATCGCACGGCGCTGATTCTCGATATCTTTGCCCAGCACGCTCACACCAGCGAAGGCGCTCTGCAAGTCGAACTGGCCCAATACGAATATCGTCTGCCGCGCCTTACCCGGCAATGGACGCACCTGGCCCGGCAGGCCGGCGGCGCGGCCGGGCGGGGCGGCACCGGCGGCGTGGGCCTGCGCGGCCCCGGCGAGACTCAGCTTGAAGTTGACCGCCGCGAAATCTCGCGCAAGATCAGCTACTTGAAAAAAGAACTGGAGAAAGTTCGCGCCCACCGTGGACGCTACCGCGCCCAACGCAAGCGCAGCGCCGTCCCGGTGGTGGCCATTGTCGGTTACACCAACGCCGGCAAGTCCACCTTGCTCAACGCGCTGGCCGGGACCGATGTGCTCGTCGCCGATCAACTCTTCGCCACCCTTGACCCGACCACCCGTCGGGTGGAACTGCCCGGCGGCCGGGCCGCGCTTTTCACCGACACCGTCGGCTTCATCCAGAAACTGCCCACCACTCTCGTCGCCGCCTTCCAGGCCACCCTGGAAGAGATCGCCGAAGCCGACATCCTTCTGCACGTGGTGGACATCACTCACCCCAATGCCCGCGAGCAGGCTCAGGCCGTTCAACGAACGCTCAAAGAACTTGAAGTGGGCAACATCCCCATTGTCACCGCCCTCAACAAAATTGATCGCCTGCCCGATTTTGATTCGCGCGACAACCCGCTGGCCGCTTACCCGAACACGGTCGGCATCTCGGCCACCAAACGATTTGGATTAGGGGTTCTGCTGGAGCGCGTCCAACATGCCCTGCACGAGTCGCTTACCCCGCTCGACGTTCGCGTGCCCTACAAAGACGGCCAGTTGATTTCAATCTTTCATGAACACGGCACGAGTGAAAAAATCGAACACGAAGAAAAAACGGTTCACATTCAGGGCCGCATTCCGGCCCGGCTCGCCGCCCGGTTCAAGCCGTATGCGGTGAAACCCAAACGAAAGAGGTTACAGCCATGATTGACCGCTTCTCCGAATTTCTTGCCAGGCGCCGCGGCCTGCCGGTCATCATTGCCATCCTGCTCGTCGCCATCAACCTCATCGTGCAATTCATCCCCGGCTTGGAGTGGCTGGCCCGCACCAACCTCTTTTTGCATCTCGGGGTGATCATCGGCCTGCTCGGTATTTTGCTCGCCGCCGCGCTCGGCTGATCGGAGGAACGACAATGTCCGACTTCGAACAAGACCTTGCCCGTCACTTCATCGGGGACCTTCGTTTCGATCCCTACTCGCGCCTCTTTTACTCTACCGACGCCAGCAGTTATCAAATCGAGCCTATCGGCGTCGGCTTCCCGCGCACCGTTGACGATGTTCAACACGCCGTCGAGGTGTGCGCTCGACACGGCGTGCCGCTCCTGGCGCGCGGCGGCGGCTCCAGCCTGGCCGGGCAGGCCATCGGCCAGGCCCTCATCCTCGACTTCTCCAAGCACCTCAACCGCATCGTCGAAATCAACCCCGAAGAGCATTGGGCCATTGTCGAGCCGGGCGTGGTGTGTGACGCGCTGAGCAACGCCGCCAAACCACACGGCCTCATGGTCGGCACCGATCCGGCTTCGTCGAACCGGGCCACCATCGGCGGCATGGTGGCCAACAACTCGACCGGCGCACACTCGGTGTTATATGGAATGACTGCCGACCACCTGCTCTCGGCTGATGTCATTCTGGCTGACGGTTCAACCACCACCCTCGGGGAAAGTTCTTCTCCACCCGACCTGTTTTCCGCCGTGTCCGCCGTCGTCGCCCGCAACGCCGATACGATCCGCGCCCGCTACCCCAAAACGTGGCGGCGCTCCTCGGGCTACTCGCTCAACTATCTCGTTCCCTACGTCGCCACCCAACCGCGCGGCTGGGATGAGAACAAACCGTATCCTTCGTCCAGCCCGGCCAACCTGGCCAAGCTTCTTGTCGGCAGTGAAGGTACGCTGGCCGTGATCACCCGGGCCAAGCTCAACCTTGTGCCGCGCCCAACGAAAACGGCGCTGTGCATTCTGCACTTCAACTCCATCGCCGGGGCCGCCGACGCTACCCCGGCGATTCTAGAGTCCAAGCCGTCGGCCATCGAGCTGATCGATCAAATGATGATCGACCTCACCCGCGAGGTTCCGGCCTATGCCCGCCTGCTCACCTGGGTGCTGGGCCGCCCCGCCGCCGTCCTCATCGTCGAGTTCTACGGCGAGACCGAGGCCGAACTCATCGCCAAAGTTGAAGCCCTCGAAGCGCGTCAACTCGCGCCGATCTCAGTGCGGGCCATCACCGCCGAAGAGCAAGCGCGGGTGTGGGGTGTTCGCAAAGTGGGCCTCGGCCTGCTCATGTCGGTGCGCGGCGAGGCCAAGCCGCTGGCCTTCATGGAAGATGTGGCCGTGCCGGTTGAGCATCTTGGCGACTACGTTCGCGAAGTGGAGCGCATCTTTGCCGGAGAAGGCGTCTCGTCGGGCTACTACGCTCACGCCTCGGCCGGTTGCTTGCACATCCGGCCCCTGATCAGCCTCAAACAGCAATCCGAAATCGAGCGCATGAAGCGCATTGCCGAAGCAGTCTTCACCGTGGTTCAGCAAATGGGCGGAGCCATGTCGGGCGAACATGGCGACGGCCTCTCGCGCTCCTGCTGGAATGAGCGTCTCTACGGCCCTGAGCTCTATCAGGCCTTCCGCGACATCAAAAAGATTTTCGATCCGGGCAACATTCTCAATCCCGGCAAAGTCATCGCCTCGCAGGATCTTACCCAAAACCTGCGCTACGGCCCAAACTACCGGACCCTCTCCCTGCCAACGCACCTTGATTTTACGCTTGAAGGCGGGTTTGCCGGAGCGGTGGAGCAGTGCAACGGGGCAGGGGTGTGCCGCAAAGCCGATGGGGTGATGTGCCCGTCTTTCATGGCCACCCGCGAAGAAGAACATTCTACGCGGGGCCGGGCCAACGCCCTGCGGGCCGCGCTCTCCGGCCACCTGCCGCCGGAACAACTCACGAGCGAACGGATGCGCGCCGTCCTCGACCTGTGCCTCGAATGCAAAGCCTGCAAAGCCGAGTGTCCGTCCGGGGTGGATATGGCGAAGATCAAATACGAATTTCTGGCGCAGAATAACGATAAACAGGGGGCGCCGGTTCGCAGTCAGCTGTTTGCCAACATTGAAAGCGTATCCCGCCTGGCTCAGCCGGTGGCCGCGCTGGCCAATTTCGCGCTCTCGCTCCCGCTCACGCGCTGGCTCAACGAAAAACTCCTCGGCATCTCGCGCCACCGCGCCCTGCCGGCCTTTGCTTCCAAGACCTTCCGCCAATTGTTCCGGAAATTAGAAGTTGGAGATTGGAAGTTAGATGATGCCCAATCTTCAACCTCTAACCTCCAACTTCCAGCCTCTAACCTCCAATCTCAAGTCGTTCTCTTCGACGACACCTTCACCAACTACAACCATCCCGCCATTGGTTTGGCCGCCGTCAACGTGCTGGCCGCCGCCGGCTACCGCTCAACCCTCGTCCCTAAGGTTTGCTGTGGCCGCCCAATGATCTCAAAGGGCCTGTTGGAACAGGCCCGCCAAAATGCGAAACACAACGTCGAGGCGCTCGCGCCTTACGCCGGGCGCGGCCTGCCTATCGTCGGCCTGGAGCCGTCATGCCTGCTCACCCTGCGTGATGAGTATCTCGATCTTTTGCCAAACGATCCCCGGGCCAAACTCGTCGCCCAAAATTCATTTCTCATCGAGGAATTCATCGCCGCCCGCGCTAATGAGTTCGCTCCTCTCTTCCAATCTCCACCCGAAGCGTCTAATCTCCAGATTCTCTTCCACGCCCACTGCTACCAAAAATCCATCACCGGCACCGACGCCTTGCGTGATATGCTTCGCCTGACGGGCGCTGAGGTCAATGAAATCCCATCCGGTTGCTGTGGTCTGGCCGGATCGTTCGGCTATGAAGCCGAGCATTATGAACTTTCACTGAAGATTGGCGAAGAACGGCTATTTCCGGCCGTGCGGGCGGCTAATCCTGAGATCATCATTGCCGCCTCCGGCATGTCCTGCCGCCACCAAATTGAAGCTGGCACGACTCGCAAACCAAAACATCCGATTGAAGTGTTGGCTGACCTGTTACAGGAGAGAACTGGAGAATCCGCCTAATGCTTGACGCCTTGCGCCAGCGCCGACCCAAGATCATTATCCTCTACAACGAAAACCCCGACTGGCCCGACTCGGACAAAGCCTGGACAGCCAGGATGGTGACCATGCTCTCCTCGGCCTTGCAGGCCGAGGGGTATGCCCACCAACCTCTCAAAATATTTGACTCCCTCTCCGGACTCGATCATTATCATCCCCGCGAATGGCTGGTGTGGAACTGGGTCGAAGAACTTGGCGGCCAGCCCTGGACGGACTCGGCCGTCGCCGCCGAACTGAAACAGCGCGGATTCGCCTTCACCGGCTCTTCGGCCGAGACGCTGGCTGCTTCGGTCAACCGGGCCGATGTCAAATTGCGCTTGCAAGCCCTGGGTCTGCCAACACTCCCGGCCAGATTATTTACCCAACCGGAACAGGCGGCAGAGTGGACGGTGTTTCCGGCCATTGTCAAAGGCGCCAACCAGCACGGCAGTTTTGGGATCGAACGCGATTCCATAGTTCACGGCTCTGTTCAGCTTGCGCGGCGCATCGACCAGGTGCGCCAGCAGTACCATGACGATTCGCTTGTCGAGCAGTTTCTGGATACGCGGGAATTTCATGTTGCGGTATTGGGCAACGGGAAGCCCGAAGTCTTGCCACCCGTTGAATACGATTACTCGGCCTTTACCGACGTGCACGATCGGCTCTTTACTTATCAGTGGAAATACGACGATACCAGCCGCGGTTATCACGAAGTGAAATTGCGGTGTCCGTCACTGGCCGACGATCATCCATGGAAGAAGCCGCTTGAGGACGCGGCCTTGAGCGCTTACAAAGCATTCGGCCTGAGTGATTATGGCCGCATTGATCTCCGCATGCTCGGCGATGCGCCTCAGATTCTTGACGTTAATCCGAACCCGGACATCGATTCCACCTCGGCCTTGATGACAAGCGCCAGGGCTAAAGGCCTGACGTACAACCAGGTGGTCACCCGAATCGTCGAGCTTGCCCTGATCCGCATGCCACAGTAGGGTGGGGGGCTATTCGTTTTTGCGAAGGGGGCCTGAAATATGCCTATGAATGCGCCGCACGATGAACGATTGCAAGACGCCATAGGGACGTTGAACAGTCGTCGCCGTGCCGATGGCCCATGGCCAGTACAGCACAAATATCCAGGCAAAGTCTTTTTTGAAATGGAGAAGGTTGGCGGACCGAGCCGTTGGAATACCCTGCGAGCACTGTGGGTATTGCAGTGGTGGGAGAGATAATACGAACATGCTCAAAATCCAGTGGAGACGCCGCCTCTGGTGAGCCGAATTGAGCGCGATTCTGTGGTTGCGGCCCAGCTTGTCCACCAACATTTTGAGCATGTTCGATAATACTACGTCCGACTTGCTCCTTGCGACCAGAAAGCCGTTTTTTGGGACGCGCATAGCGTGACATAATGCTACTTTCATCGCCCGTTGTGCGTGGCGACGCATGATGACTTCGCTTCGCCAACGTCAGCGGCTAAACCGCACCGGTAGTCCACGCTTCTTCAAGACAACGAGAAACATGTGTAAAGCAGTCAGTCTGATGGGTGCTTTCACGGCGGCAGTTTTGGCTATACATGGTCGACGCTGGCCTGAAGGGTGCTGGGCGGCGTTAATTTCGGCCCTTGTTTGTGGTTTCTATAATTGACAAATTACAAACCACAATTTATAATCGAGCCGAGAGAAGACTTATGGATCCCCAAATTACCATTAAATACGCAGTTGAGAAATGTGTCGATGAGCTTTACACAACCCGGGCAAAATTAACTGCCCGAAGCTACAAATCTGGCCTGGATAGGTTCACCGAGTTCCTCCAAGACCGTGAGTTGCCTAAAGACGCCCCTCTGGCAAAATTGTCCATGGATCATTTCATTGGATTCCCCGCCTGGCTGGCTGAACGCGGGTATGCCAAGAAAGGCGCCCTGCTCAGAAATTTTGCGGCCAAAGCGCTTTTGGACTGGCTGGTTGTCAATGGCTATCTCCAACCTTCCTATGCCGAAATGGTCCGATACCAGAAAGCATGTGCGGCCTTAAACAAAAAACGCGAGAACCGGCTCCCGCGAATGGCCCCGAAAGGATCAGTGGAAGCCATGCAGGTTGCCGCCAGACAACGCGACATCCCCTCGCCGATTAAAGAAAGGGATATTGCCCTGGTAGAGTTTCTGGCTTCAACGGGCTGTCGCATTGATGAAGTTGCGCGGTTGAAGCTCAAAGATATCGATCTTAAGGAGAGAAAAGCCAAAGTGCTGGGAAAGGGCAGCAAGGAACGTATTGTGTTCTTCAGCACTGAGGCCGCTACCGCCCTGGCTAATTATTGGCAGGCGCGTAAGCTGGCAGACAAATCGAGCCCGGCATTTGCCCGACAGGATGACGGCTCTCAGAAAGGAAAGAAAATTTCGCATGTGACAACTGCCGGGCTCAGGAAAGCCATCGAATCCATTGCCAAAGTTGCGGGCCTCGATGGCTTTCACCCGCACCTTTTCCGGCATGCCTTTGCCACCCTCATGCTCAAGGAAACGCAAAACCTGGCGTTGGTGCAAGATCTGATGGGGCATGCCTCGCCAGCCTCCACCCGGGTCTATGCCAAAATCGATCCGGACGATCTAAAAAAGGCTCATCGAGATATATGGAAATGATCGCTCCGAAGTCCTCCTGAAATGAATCGCCGGTGGAACGGCCCGCCCGAACACAATGATATACTTTTCTCGGCCCCCTGCCCGGTTGGGTTTGAGGCCGAGAGTTAAGATCGAAGCTGACCATGCCTACTTTTCTCTCTCGCCGTGATTTTTTGCGGCTATCGTCCATTTCGGCGCTGGGCCTGGCCCTCAAGCCTTTGCCGCTTGATGATCAGACCGAGCCGATCTTCTGGGGCCGGGTGATATTTGTTTATCTGACGGTCTACAGCCGCCCGTCGGTTTATGGACGCACGATTGCCCTTCATGATGTTGAGACAGTCCTGCCAATTTATGAGGAGGTTGAAGGCCAGGATGTGAATGCGTATAACCGCAAGTGGTATCGAACGCGAGACGGCTACATTCATTCGACGAATGTTCAGCCGGTTGCGATTCGCCTAAATTCGCCTGTTTCTCTGGCCGGGCTGGTTCTGGGCGAAGTGACGATTCCGGCGGTGGCCGCTTACGCGAAGCCTGATTACTTATCTGACGCCATCCACCACCTTTACTACAGTTCGGTGCATTGGATTCGTCAGTCGCATCTCGATCGCCAGGGCCGGGCCTGGTACGAACTTTGGGATGATCGCAACGACAAAAGCTGCTACGCGCCCGCCACAGCCTTCCACCTCGTTTCAGACGATGAGATTTCACCTCTCGCCCCCGGCGTGAAAGACAAAACAATTCTCATCGATACCACTGCCCAAACCATTACCGCTTTCGAAAACGGCCAGCCGGTGTTCAAAACGCGAACCTCCTCCGGCGGCGTGTTTGGGGTCAGCAAAGATTTTCGGACCCCGCTCGGAAATTACCTGATTGATCGTAAGCGCCCCACCCGGCACATGGCCGCCGGTGACGGGGCGGCCGCCGATTCCTATGATTTGCCCGGCGTGCCCTGGGTGAGCTATTTCAACGGCGGCATCGCCATTCATGGCACCTACTGGCACAACGACTATGGCCGTCCCTGGAGTCACGGGTGCATCAACGTCCTGCCCCAGGATGCCAAGTGGTTTTATCGCTGGTCACTGCCGGTTCCTCCGGCCGGTCAACCTCTCGTCGAAGCGCGCGGCACCGCAGTGGTCGTCGTGTGACATGCTAAAATGTGGCTCCTGATGAGACGGAAACCATAACTTATGCGCCAAAAACAAAACTGGTTCTTTCTGGCTACGTATATTCTCGTGACTTCCGTTGCGTTTACGGCAACCTACTTCGCCGGCTACTTCACGCGCGCTGTTACAGAACGGCAGTTCACTGCCCAAAATTCGCCGTATCCGCTCCTGAGTGAGGTGAACGACATTATCAACACCAGTTTCCTGGGGCAGATGCCATCCAAGGCCAATCTGGAATATGGCCTGATCCGCGGCCTGCTCTCAAGCCTGGGCGACAAATATACAATCTTTTTGGAGCCGCCAGCGCAGGAGCTTGAGACTCAATCCCTGCAGGGCGAGTTTGGCGGGGTGGGCTTAAATTTGCGGCGCAATGAGGCCGGGGCCATGGTTCTCTCTCCCTTCCCCGATTTGCCGGCGGCCATTGCCGGGATTCTGGATGGGGATGTTCTGCTGGCTGTCGATGGCAACCCCATTACTTCCGAGATGTCGCTCGACGAAGTCTCGGCCCTGATTCGCGGCCCGGTGGATACCGAGGTGACCATCACTATCCAACATGGCGCGGATGCGCCACGCGACTTTAAGCTCAACCGGAAAAATTTTGAGATTCCATCTGTCACCTGGCGGGCGTTGGAGCAAGATGCGACGATTGGGTTGGTTGTCATCGGCCGGTTCAGCGACCGGACCCCTTTGGAAGTGCAACGGGCGATGGATGACCTGCGGACTCGGGGCGTGACGCGCGTCGTACTTGACCTGCGCGGCAACGGCGGCGGTCTGCTCGACTCAGGCCTCGACACCGCCAACCTGTTTCTTGATGGCGGCGTGGTGATGTATGAAGACCGGCGCGGCGAGGGCGAACGAACCTACAACGCCCCGGGCCAAGGCTCTGCGGCCGATGTGCCGCTGGTCGTGCTAATCAACGGCGGCACGGCCAGCGCCGCCGAAATTCTGGCCGGCGCCTTGCACGATAGAGGCCGTGGCCCCTTGATCGGCCAGACGAGCTACGGCAAAGGCTCGGTGCAATTAATCTTCACTCTGGCCGATGGTTCGTCAATCCATGTGACCAACGCCCGCTGGTTCACGCCCAACCACACTGGCATTGACGGCATCGGCCTCAAGCCGGACATTGAAATTCAACCCGGCACTGACGGTTCCGATCCGGAACTCAATCGGGCGGTTGAATATCTGCAAGCGTTACCTTGACCATGAGCAACGACAACAAAATTCTCGCCTCCAATCGTAAGGCGGCCCACGATTATTTTATTGAGGACAAGTTCGAGGCTGGCATTGCCCTGCGCGGCAGTGAAATCAAATCGATCCGCGAGGGGCGGATTCAACTGCGCGAAGCTTACGTTCGAGTTGATCAGCGCGAGGTCTGGCTGGTCAATGCCCACGTCAGCATCTACGACCCGGCGGCCAAACAGAATCATGATCCCCTCCGGCCGCGCAAACTGTTGTTGCACCGCCGGGAGATCGGCAAATTGCTCGAAAAGGTGAAGCTGAAAGGCTACACGGTGGTGCCGCTTGAGGTGCATCTATCGAAAGGGCGGGCCAAAGTGACCATCGCCCTCGCCAAAGGCAAGCGCCAATACGACAAGCGCCAGACCATTGCCAAACGTGAGAGTGAGCGCGACATGGCCCGCGCCATCCGAAGTGGCTAGACCCGGTTAGGCCGGAAGGAATCTCAATGACCGACTATGCTGTTCACATGATTGGCGGGCTGAATAAGTTGCCGGAGCAAGAGCGCTTTAGTTATGCCCGGTTGCTGATCCCCCCTGCCCTGTTTGAGCGGTACCACCTCAATCCTGACACGCTCGCCGACGATCAGGGTCGCCCCCTGCTGGTCTGGAACGGGCCGCCCGGAACCACTGCGATGGAGCTTTCACTCTATCATCGACCTGGCGCTCCCGATCCGCTGATGTATTTCCACATCACCGACACGATCAGCCAGCAACTCCACGTTCTGCTCGCAGTCATCAACGACCCGGACAGCCCGCGTTTTGAGGTGGATCGAATGCCCGATGGCAGTAAAACCCACTTCGGTGTTTTCAAGCGCAATGTTGAGGCCGAAGTGGCGGCCAGGGAAGCTGGCCTCGCGCCGGGGCAGATCAGGCGCGGCTTGCGTATTCTGCGAAACGCGATGGAATGTTACGAGACCTTTGCCAGACGGTTGGGCCACGAGATGTTTTTTGTGGAGCCGCTGTCGTATCACAACGCTGTCATCTTTGAGCGCTACGGATTCGCCTATCAACAAGGACGACGCTGGATGCAAAGCTTGAATACCCGGTTCTCGCCGAGCGGGGATCTCCCTCCCCGTCTCGACGGTTCAACCGTCTTTCGCCAGCCCGAGGCGGCCCACAGCATCCGAGGCCGGAGTTGGGCCATCCACGATGGGATTTTAGGCGAGCCGTTCACCGGGGTAACAATGTACAAACGAGACGGTCAGGACGCAGGGATTTCGACGTTTCCTGATGGGGTGTGGTAATTGTTGGTGAGACTTCCGAAATCTTCAAGATTTCGGTCTCTCCCGTTTTTCACGGGATTTATGGGTGTCACCCTGAGCGAAGCGAAGGGTCTCTAGCTGGTTGCGCCGAGATTCTTCGCTTCGCTCAGAATGACAGGGGCGCTTTAATGACAAGGGCGCTTTCCCGTTAAAGCCGGAAGAGCCAGATTTCGGAAGTCTATGTGGTAAAATATAAGCACAATCTGGGGATGACAGGCTTCGACGGATGAGGCTGGCATCGGATTGCAAGCCAAGAGGCTCCGACCTTGTTAAATCAGAGCACAAGCTCAAGTGCCAATCGCACCAATGCTTACGCGGCTCTCCCGCTCGCGGCCTAATCTCCGCAAGCTAAGAGCCTGATCCTGTAAACCAGGGTCCGTCTGCCCCGAGCGCCTCCGACCGCGCGGCAAGTGGGCGACACAAAAGCCGGAGTGCCACCGGGTCATTCCTCTAGCCTGGTGAAAGAGGGGTCTTCGGACTCCAGAGGAGCGGCAGTTGCCCAACCCTGTCTGCCGGGGAGCAACTGCTAAGGCCA
>CAYSIV010000190.1:10529-12604 GCA_964431175.1 uncultured Anaerolineales bacterium | reverse complement strand
TCATCTTTGGCGACAAAAACGAAGTGCGCTCCTTCTCCGATATTTGGGAAGGCGGTATGCCCGGCTATTTGGTCTGGCTCAATGCGCGGCTGTGGGAGATGAAGCGATTGCTCAAGTCCACTGGTTCAATTTTTGTTCACCTTGACTGGCACGCGAGTCACTATGTCAAAGTGGAGATGGATAAGATTTTCGGAGTAGAGAATTTCCAAAATGAAATCATCTGGCATTACAAAAGATGGCCGACCCCTGCTCGTGAATTTCAGAAAATGCACGATATGATTCTGTGCTACACCAAGAGTAAAGGCGAACACACATTCAATCGTCAGTATGGCGAGAGAACCGAAGAAACCAAGAAACGTTGGAAAGACAAGCGCATAGTTGCATTTCACGACCCAGAAGGGAATCGAATCCCTTCCGGAAATGAGGAAACAGAATCGCCGGGCGCACCCCTTGACGATGTTTGGGACATCTCAATAATCGCTCCGGTTGCCAAAGAACGCATTGGGTACCCTACGCAAAAGCCAGAGCCTTTAATAGAAAGGATAATTATTGCTTCATCAAACGAAGGCGATGTTATCGCCGACTTTTTTTGCGGCGGAGGCACAACACCTGCTGTTGCTCAACGCCTCAACCGGCGCTGGATAGCATCCGACCAATCTCGTATCGCCGTTGCCATCACCGCTGACCGCGTGGCAAAAGTGGTGGAAGAAAAAATCGGCGCGTTGTTCCCTGTTCCTGATTTCACCGTTGAGCATTGGGGCATCTACGAAGCGCCCAAGTTGGAGCAATACAGCCTCGAACAATTCCGCGAGTTTGTGGTCAAAGCCTTTGGTGGCAGACCTGAAAGCGTCTCAGCCGCCATTCATGGCGTGCGCTATGGCGTGCCGCTGTATGTGGGCGAACCGTCGCGCAAGAGCCGCATCACCAAAGATGATGTCGCAAAATTCGCGAAAGCCGTATTCGATGGCCGGCGCGGCAATCATGGCGTGATGCTAGGCTGGAACTTTGCGCCCGATGCCCGCAAGGCCGCCGAGATTCTGGCCGCCCGCGAAAACAAGCGCATTGACTTTGTGCGCCTCAGCCTGATCCGGCTGGAAGATGACGAGTTCCGCGAACACATCATCACCAAGAACCGCGACTATGCGCCCCTGCTCAGTTTCATTCAGCCGCCCGAAGTGCGCGTGACCGTGCGGTGCGTCAGAGCATTGACCTATGAGTTTGACGTATCCGAATCCGTCAGCCTGAATAAAGACGGCGCAATCGCCAACGTGCAGTGGGATTTTGACCACAAGGCGGGGCGCTTCACATCTACACAAGGCTATTCATTCCTGCGCGATAAAAAGACGGGGCGGCCTGTGCTGGTGGTGGAATATGAGTTTGAAAAGAAGGGCGAATACACGGTGGCTTGCTCCGTTCAAGATGACCAGGGCGGCGAGCGCACGGTGGTGCAAACGTTGGAAGTGAAGTAAGCAAACCCTAAAGGTCTGCTTCGCAAAGACCTTTAGGGTTTGCCAAAAATTAATAGTTGACAAGTCACGGCCAGCGGCGGATAATAGCGGTAGACCCCCCGGTAGTAGCTTCGGCGAACCCGGCGCGAGACCGCTGTGAGGCGGTCTCTGTTTTTATAGCATGATTACCAACATCTACATTGACGGGTTTAATTTTTACTACGGCGCAGTCAAAGGCACACCCTACAACTGGCTGAACTTTGCCGAACTCTGCCGCATCCTTCTACCGCGACATCGGCTTCAACGTTTCTATTATTTCACCGCGCTGGTGGATTCCCGCCCCGGCAATCCTGACCAGAACGCACGGCAACAAACCTACCTCCGCGCGTTGAAGACCCTGCCGAATTTCAGCATTGAGTTGGGCAGTTTTTTGTCGCACGTAGTGAAAATGCCGCTGGCCAATGGTCGTGGCTACGTAGACGTCATCAAAACTCAGGAGAAAGGCTCCGATGTCAACCTGGCGGCGCAACTGCTGTTGGACGGATTCAAGCACGACTATGAATGTGCTGTCGTGGTGTCGAATGACTCGGATTTGTTGCGCCCGATACAAATTGCAATTCGCGATTT
>CAYSIV010000190.1:230-10519 GCA_964431175.1 uncultured Anaerolineales bacterium | reverse complement strand
AAAAAGTGGGTGTCCTTGCGCCCACGCGCAATAAACACCCTAGCCGCTCTCTGGCGGCCAATGCCACTTTCATCAAGCACATCCGCCCTCATGTACTGGCGGCCAGCCAGTTCCCGCCGACGCTGACTGACGCCAACGGCTCATTTTTCAAACCCGCTTCGTGGTGAAATGCCATGTACTATTCCTTCGCTCCATATGAACAAGACTTCCGCGCCTGGTGGGAGTCAAAGGCATTTTCCGAGGTCGGCCCGCTCACCCGCGATTTCCTGATGCATCTGACACGCCCCGACGCTCCCCGGCACTTGTGGCGGCATCAGGAAGAAGCCCTGATGCGGGCAGTGTACGCTTACGAACTGCTCCAATGGAATGAACTTTTACTGAACATCGTCACTGGCGGCGGCAAAACCGCCATCATGGGCGCGGTCATTGCGCGGCTCAAAGTATGCCACGACGTTCATAAGTTCGTGTTGCTCTGCCCCAATACCATCGTGCGTGACCGTTTAGAAGATGACTTCAAAGATGCAAAAGTATTCCGCGACTTCGGCTTTCTCCCTGCTGGCACGGAGCATTACACCAACACCCTCGGCTTACACGTCATGCAACCCGGCGAAAGCCCGCAAGGCATCCGCGACAACGGCGTGATTCTCGGCAACATCCAGCAGTTGTATCAATCCAACATCGGTGGCAAACGCAATCTGGCGGTTCTGATGAACTCGGATGAGAAAATCGCCGTGTTCAACGACGAGGCCCACAACACACCCGCCGCCGAGTACGACACAACGCTGTTCGCGCTCCGGCAAATTTCACGCTTTCGGCTGGACACCACCGCCACGCCCGACCGCGCCGATGGGCAATCGCCCGACAGCCGCATGATTTTCGAGTATGGCATTACCGACGCGCAAGCCGAAGTCCCGCCCATTATCAAAAACATCGTCGTCTATCAGCCACAACTTTCATCGGTGGAACTGACCTACACCAATCCCGAAACGGGCGAGAAGCGCACCATTGACGAAATGGACGAAGAGTTTGAGCGCATCGAGAAAGGCTTATCGTCAACGCAATGGGTGACAGACCCCGACCCCATGCGAAAGCAAATCCGCATCGCGCTTGACCGCCTCGCAGAGCAAAAGCGCCGCGCTAATTCGTTAGCGAAAGGTTCTTACAAGCCGATTTTGTTTGTCGTCGCCATCACCATCAAAGACGCAGAGCAAGCTCGCGATATGCTGGACAAAGAATTTGGGCTTAAGACCTTGCTAGTCACGGAGCAATCTGACGAGAGAGACCGAGACGCGGCGCGGTTACTCGGCAAACCCGGAAGCCCTTATGAAGCCGTTGTCAGCGTCCTCATGCTCCGCGAAGGCTGGGACGCTCCCGCCGTGTCGGTCATCCTGTTGCTCCGCAAGTTTTCCAGTCGCGTTTACGGTCAACAAGTTGTCGGGCGCGGCTTGCGTCTCAACGTGCGCGACGAAGATATACAAGAGATTTGCGCCATTGTTGACCATGCCAAACTCAAACATGATTGGCTGTGGGACATGGTGGGCGCAAAGATTCGCCAGAACGTTGACCAACTCTCCATGTTTGGCGATGAAGACCTGCCACCCAAGCGCAAGCCACAATTTGTCGCCAAGCCCGAAAATTTCATTGCCATTCCCGAACCTATCGAAGAAGAAAAAGCCGACTTTGACGACGAACTGGCGGAGATTGAAATTGAAATTGGCGATTACCCCAACTGGAAGAAAGTACTGGAAGGCTTCGATTATCAAGTCGAAACCGAAATCTCTCGCGTTGAAATATCCAGTGTACAAGGACGGAATTTAGACGGTTCAGGATTCCGAGAGATTCACGAAGCGCCTTCCGCTTACGGCTCAAAGAAAGCGCCCGACGAAATCAACGACCCTGCCGAATTGGGCGACCTCCTCAAAAACAGCGTGCGCGATATTGCCTCCAGTTTGTTGGCAGAAGAAGGCATCGGCTCACATGAACTGGGCTACCTTTACAGCGTTTTGATAGACCACGTTAAGCCAGCGTATGTTAGGCGGCAAGACGGTGGGAACAGCCAGCGTCGAAGAATTACGCCATGCCATAAATCGCCGCCACCAAATGGCGGCCAATTTCAAGAATCGCCCCGGCTTAGTGGCGAGTATCGTCAATTACAAACGGGAGGCGCAAAATGCCAACCAGTGAGCGCGGCGATTTTGAGAATCCGACAAAGAGCGCCTACTCAGTAGAGCGTTACGACTCGTCTTGGGAATTGCAATACATGAAGCGACTCGAAAAGGATAAGACCGTCGCTAAATGGACTAAGAATCACGGGATCACGATTCAGTATGTGACCGAAGCGGGCAACGTGCGCGGCTATCGCCCCGATTTTCTAATCGAGAGAATCGACCGGGCAATCGAACTGCACGAAGTCAAAGGCGGGCAGTTTCTCAACAACTTGGACACCATGCGTAAACATGAAGCCGCGACCAGTTGGTGTAGAAAGCGTGGCATGACATTCTTAGTCATAACAAAGTGACGTAAGATTCGATAACCCCCAATCCTGTTTGGTTAGGGTTTTTGTTTCATAGTCCCCTCCTATGCGCCGCTTCGTCTTCAGTCCCGCCCTCCCCAAGACGCCCGCCTTTACTCTCGGTGATGGTGTCATCCTGCTCGGCATCGCCGCCTTCTTATACGTCGGCGCGAGGCTGGCCCTCAACGCGCCCGTTGTCATCGAAGGTCCCAACATCTCACTCAGCTTCAGCGCCCTGCCCTGGTATGCCCTGCTCTCGGTCGGGCGGATGCTGGCCGCCTATTGCCTCTCGCTCCTTTTCACCCTCACCTACGGCTACGCCGCCGCCCGCAACCGCGCCGCCGAAAAGGTTCTCATGCCGCTCCTCGACGTTCTGCAGAGCGTGCCCATCCTCTCCTTCCTGCCGGTCGTCCTCCTCAGCTTCAGCGCCCTCCTGCCGCAATCCATCGCCGCCGAAGTCGCCGCCATTGTCCTCATCTTCACCTCGCAAGCGTGGAACATGACCTTCAGCTTCTACCAGTCCATGACTACCATCCCCAACGAACTGCGCGAAGCCTCGGCCATCTTCCGCTTCGACCCCTGGATTCGATTCAAAACGATGGTGCTGCCCTTCGCCGCCCTGGGCCTGATCTGGAACAGCATGATGAGCTGGTCGGGCGGCTGGTTTTTCCTTATGGCCGCCGAAATTTTCAACGTCGGCTCGCGCGACTTCCGCCTGCCCGGCCTCGGCTCGTACCTGCAAACAGCGGCAGACGCGGGCAACATCCCCGCCGTGCTGGCTGGAGTAACGACGCTCATTGTCATCATTCTTCTGCTCGATCAATTCGTCTGGCGGCCGGTGCTGGCCTGGGCCGACAAGTTCAAAGTGGAAATGGTTGAAGGCGACGAAGCGCCGCAGTCGTGGTTCTTCGATTTGATCGCCCGCTCGTGGATACTTGAGCAGTTCGGAGATCGCCTGTGGCGGCCACTCAGCGAACGAGTGGATGATGGGTTGTACCGCCGGCTCAAACCCGGGCCAGTTTCTACGACCCCCAACGGCCGCCTCTCGCCGTTAACGATTTTGATCCTCATCGTGCTTGGCCTGTTCGCCGTCTATGGGGCGTTCCGCGCCGGGGCGCTGATGCTTACCGTGCCTCTCACCGATTGGGGGCAAATTGCCGCCGGGGTAGCCGCCACTTTATTGCGAGTCGCCATCTCACTCGGCATTGCCCTGCTGTGGACAATCCCGCTTGGCGTTGTCATTGGCATGAACCGACAGTGGGCGACTGTGTTGCAACCCATGGTGCAAGCCGTCGCCTCCATCCCGGCCACCGCCCTCTTCCCCGTGTTCCTGCTTGCTCTGCTCAACGCGCCCGGCGGGCTAAACCTGGCCGCCGTCCTGCTCATGCTCATGGGCACGCAGTGGTACTTGCTCTTCAACATCATCGCCGGGGCGTCCGCCATCCCGCAAGACTTACGCTACACCACCGATCTCCTGCGCCTCTCAACATGGGATCGCTGGCGGACGATGATCCTGCCCGCACTCTTTCCGTACATCATCACCGGCGCCATCACCGCCAGCGGCGGCGCTTGGAATGCCAGCATCATTGCCGAACATGTGGAGTTCGGCGGCCAGACTCACGCTGTCTTCGGCGTCGGCGCGATGATCGCTCAAGCTACCGGCTCCGGCAACTACGCCTTGCTTCTGGCTGGAACGATCACCCTCGTCGCCACCGTTGTGCTCCTCAATCGCACCGTATGGCGGCAACTGTACAAACTGGCAGAAGAAAGGTACCGTATGGAATGAATGCGCAATGAACAAATTGTGAATTGAGAATTGTGAATTGACATGATCGACGCTACCAATCTCCTCATCCTCACCAACGTCGTCAAAGCCTATGGCCGCCCGCCGAAGCTGTACACCGCCGTGCGCGACATCAACCTGCGCATCAATGTTGGCGAATTCGTTTGCCTGCTGGGGCCGTCAGGCTGTGGCAAGTCCACGCTCCTGCGCATCATCGCCGGGCTGAACCCGGCCAGCGGCGGCGCGGTGCTGTATCACGGCCAGCCCCTCACCGGCGTCAACCCTTATGCCACCATCGTCTTTCAAACGTTTGCCCTCTACCCGTGGCTGAGCGTCCAACAAAACGTGGAGATTGCCCTCAAGGCGCGGGGCATGCCGCAGGCCGAACGACGCGAACGCGCCATCAAGCTAATTGACACCGTCGGGTTGGACGGTTTCGAGTCGGCTTACCCGCGAGAACTGTCGGGCGGGATGAGGCAGAAGGTGGGGTTTGCCCGGGCGATGGCGGTTGAACCGGAACTGCTCTGCCTCGACGAGCCGTTCTCGGCGCTCGACGTGTTGTCAGCCGAAGGCTTGCGCGGCGAGTTGATGGAGTTGTGGTTGACCAAGGCCATTCCCACCAAAGCCATTCTCATGGTCACGCACAATATCGAAGAGGCGGTGCTGATGGCCGACCGAATCGTGGTGATGGGCAAAGACCCCGGCCACATCGTGACCGAACTACACGTGAGCCTGCATCATCCGCGCCAGCGAAAGGACACCGCCTTCCAAGCCATCGTGGACAAGGTGTATGCCGCCGTGGCCGGGAAGACCGAAGAGGAGAGCAAAGAACTTGGCACTGCGCCCGGTCAGCCCGGCAAGACTCAACAACTGCCTCGGGCGCGGTTGAACGCCTTGGCCGGCTTGGTGGAAAAGGTGGCCGCCGAGGGCGGCAAGCACGACCTGTATCGTTTGAGCGGCGAGTTGGTAATGGAGTTAGACGACATGTTGCCCATTGTGGAAGCCGGGGAGTTGTTGGGCTTCGTCACCGTGCAAGAGGGCGACCTTCTGCTCACGCCGCTCGGCCAGGCGTACGCCGATGCCAGCATCCTGACCCGCAAGGAGTTAATCGCCGGGCGTGTTCTGCGCCTGCCGATGATCTCGTGGATTTACGAGACGCTTCAGCGCGACGATAACCGGCGGGTGGCCTGGGAATACTTTTTCGAAGAACTGCAAGCCGAGTTCGGCGACCTGGCCGAGGAGCAACTTGAGACCGCCATCAGTTGGGGCCGCCACGCCGAACTGTTTGCTTATGATGACGGAGCAAGCGAGTTGTACCTGGAAACAAATTGACGAGTTGGAACAAAATGGCTACAATTGTTTTGCGGCGATGAGGCTCGCCCAACCAGTATTTTACCCATAAACCAACCGCCGGTTTCCCGGCTGATGGCCTCTACTGAGGAGTTACCCCAGTAGAGGCCTTTTTGTTGCCATCATGAAGAAATTCAAACCCTTCAGCTATTTTGATGTATTAGAAGCCTGTACCCAGCCGGGTTGCCCTTTCTGCCGACTGTGCGAAAAATCCGTCAACAGCTATTTGGATGCACTCTTGTATGAGCAAGTGAATGACCCCGACACGAGAGGCATGCTTCATCAGTCATTAGGATTCTGCAATGAGCACGCCTGGCGCTTGCCTGAAATTAACACAGGTGTTTCGCTGGGCATTGCCATCATTTACAACGACCTAATCAGTCGGGTGTCTGAAAAACTCCAACACGTTCGCTACATGCGGCCCAATGGCTTCTCGTTGCGGCAAGCTCAGGAACTGCTGGATCGCGGCAAACCCTCCGAAGCCACCGAAGAGGCTGTGCGCCGCCTGCAGCCACAAGCAGAGTGCCCGACCTGCGCTCACCGGAACACAATGGAAACAATCTCTTTAGAGGCGATGTTGGAAGCACTGCCTCACGATGAGCAAATGCAAACGGCTTTGAAAGCTTCAACTGGCCTATGTTTGCCCCATCTGCGTCGCGCGCTTGAACTCACCCGCGACGAGGCGGCTTTCAACATCTTGCTAAGAATTGTTCAAGAGAAGCTGGCCGGATTGCGAGCCGATCTCAATGAGTTCGTCCGCAAAAATGATTATCGCTTCAACAAAGAAGGCTTTGGCAAGGAAGGCGATAGCTGGCGACGAGCGATTGGGATTATGGTGGGCGCAAAAGGTGTCAGATGCGATTAGGCCTCATCACCCTTGAGCTTATGGAAGCGCTACAGAAGCCAGGCTGTCCCATCTGCCGAGTGAAAGAGGAGGCCGAGTATCGCTATCTCTTCTTTCTGCTTTACGAGAATGTCAACGACGGGGCAACCCGCTTACAGATTGTCTCCTCACTCGGCTTTTGCCCGCCGCACACCTGGCAAATGGGCAACATCGAAATCAAGCAATTTGGCGATGCGTTTGGAAACAGCATTATTTACGAAAATCTGGTGCGGGTCGCCCATGATCGCCTTGCGCAATACATGCGCCGCGTTCAAGCCGGGCAACAATCGAAATTCCGTGGTTGGTTGACCCGCCTCCTTGGACAACCGCGCCAATGGTCTTATCCTGACGAACTTCATCCACAAGCCGATTGCAGGGTTTGTCAAATGGGCGAACAGACAGTGAACGTGCATCTGCGCTGGCTGTTGGAAGGGATGTCTGAGCCACAGCCAGAGTTACGTGACTACTACGTACATTCGGATCGACTCTGCCTTCAGCATCTTCGCCAGGCGCTGGAACTCGGAGACCCGCAGACGGAATCTGGTGCTGCGTTCCTTGCGAAAGATATGTTGCAGTATCTTTCCACCTTGCGCGTAGACTTGCGCGAATATAGTGGCAAGCGCGCGTGGGATCGGCGCTTTGAGCCTAAGACAGAAGGCGAAAAGGTCTCCTGGTTCAAAGCATTTCAGTTCTTCGGCGGTAACGAAAGAAACGATGATGACCGACATCCGGATTGAAACTATTCCGCCAGCGGTTCAAGCTATTGCCAGTGTTGCCCGTGAGGTGCTGATCTGTTTCCCTGGTCGGCTTCCAAAGGGCTTGGTTGAAAGTTTACGGCTACTCGCGCCATCTTTTACAGCACTTGAGTTTCAATGCCCGACTGCCACCGAACCAGACGTGATCATGACGCTCCTTCAAAGCAGACATCAAGTTTTCGAAGCCCGCGATGTCCCGCTGGAGGCAGAGGTGATCTTTGATCGTCGTTACGGCTTCTGTCTGCCCGCCTGGGCGGCGCTTCCTGATCCCTTTGACGCGGCGTACAAATGGGTTTGGAGTCGCACAGCCGCCTTTGCTCGTGTTCGGGGAAATGTCATGACCGTCATAGACAACCCCGCCGCCGACTTCACCATCACCCGGCTTGTCGAGAACCCTCGCCTGCGGCTGTCAGTACCGAAAGCCATCGGCATTCCCACTATCGGACAACGACTGGCTTTTCTAGGCCGACACGACTTTAACTTCGGGATGGAAACACCACTACTACAATGTCTGGCTTTGTTTACGGATGATAGAGCAACCCTTGATTGAACTATATGTCGAGATTCCAGGCAGGCAACATGCGCGTTACGAGCATGATTTCCGCGCAGACAGGTTGCGGCTGGCCGACGTGATCTACCCGGGCGAGCACTATCCTGGCGACTTATGTGCTGTGGCCGGTACTCTCGCCGACGACCACTCACCACTCGGCGCGTTGCTATTGGGCAACGTTTCACATCCAACAGGTTGCTTGATCACAGCGCGCATGCTGGGGGTTATCGAAGTCCGCGCCGTAAACGGAATCCGTCGCTACCTTGTTGCAGTCGCCATGAATGACACACACTTTGCCGACATTGCCACCGTCGAGCAACTCTCCTCGACGAGGCGAGGCAATATTGAGTTGTCGTTCTACCTTGATGGGGGTGGCCCGCCGGCAGAAATGCGCTGGTTGGAAGTTGAAGCGGCCCTGGCGCTCCTCCACGAAGCTCGACAAAGATTTCGATTGGCGCAGGCCAAAACACGGGAGGCCCAGCCGTTAGAACCAGCATGGAAACCGGCGACTGACAAGAACCAATCAAACAGGGGCGAAACCGAGCGGCACACTGCCGCCGAATATGCTTTTTATTCTGTCCCGTATCGCTTCCAGCAATATATTGAGGAATATTTGTCGCTCGGCGAGCGCATTCTTTATAGTATCCATCGGCCAGCCATGAAGAGCACCCGACAAAGATCGTTCCTGAACCGCCAACGGCTCGAAGAAGGAGTCTTCATCATCAGCGATCAGCAGGTGTCGGAGGTAGTCGAACTTATGCCCCCAGATCGGGCCAACATTCGCTACGGTTTTGTAGCTCGTAGTAGTGTACCAGAACGCTTACAAGCGATTGAAGTTGCCCCACTGGCGCAAGACGTCGTCGGACTTACTATGACGTGGGTGGCTTCTGGCGGGATCGAAAATTCACTATGGGAGTTTCCGGCCTCGCAGCGAACAGAAGTTGCGACAGCAGCCCGAATACTGCGCGAGTGGCTGCCGCGTGTTAATGACCAGCGCTTGCGACGTGCAACCCCGCCTGCACCGCCGGAGATATTGCCGCCGCTTCAAGACCCCGGCGCTAACGATCCCGAAGCCGTCAAATCGCTGGCCGCCCGGTTGGAAACATCGCTTGCAGAAACGCTCTGCCCCGCCGAAATTGTGCTGGCTCGTTGCCTGCTACCAGAATGGATCGAGAAGCAGGGCGCGGCCTCGCTATTAGCCATCACTGACCAGAGATTGCGCGCCCTTCCCGACCCCGAAACCCTGAAGGCCGCCCCTCTCATGTTGGATATTCCGCTGTCGGCCATCTCATCGCTTCAATTCTGCTCGACGATACTGACTGCATATCTGAAAGTATTTGTGCCAACAGGCGGACGCGTCGTAGGGCACATCATCCATTTCGCCAGCACACTCTCGGCAATGAACGATTGCTATTTGATGCTCCGCCGCGCAATGGCGATCGTTCCAACTCGGCAAAAGGCTCTTAGTGATGTTTGATCAATTTCAGCACGACTTTTTCTCGAACACCGAAAAACATACCCTAACGTTTGAGATCACCAGCGATGACTGCCAAACGCTTCAGCAAGTCATCGCCGAGAACGAGTGGGACGCCGACGACGGCTTGCGGCATCTGCTGGCCCTCGGCGTTGCTTATACTCAAGGCCGAGCAGAACTGGCGGCGCTCATTCACCCAAACGCCGATCTCGCCGCCGAAGTCCATCGCCTGCAACAGGAACGAATGGTCGTCGAGTCGCGTTACGCGGTGATGAAGTTCCGCGCTTATACGTTCATGCAAGCCGGGAAACTGATGGAGATGAAATTGAACGCCTGCCGGGCAGAAGTAGAATCACTGCGGAAAGCCAACGAATTGTTGCAACAACAATTACTCCCCAAATAAGCTCTTTCACTTCATATCGCCCTGAGAGGAAATCCTATGAATAACCATATCCAATCGATCTATGCCCGCGAAATACTCGACTCGCGGGGCAATCCCACAGTTGAAGTCGAGGTTGTATTGAATGACGGCGCAAGCGGGCGTGCGGCTGTTCCCTCCGGGGCTTCTACAGGCACGAACGAGGCTTTGGAACTGCGCGATGGGGACAAGCATCGTTATGGCGGCAAAGGCACACAAAAAGCAATCGCCAATATACGCCGAGAGATCGCCCCGGCTTTGGTCGGGGCAGAGGCCGCTGATCAAGCCGCTCTCGACAACCGTTTGATCGAGCTTGATGGCACGAAAACCAAATCGCGCCTCGGCGCGAATGCGATGCTCGGCGTTTCGATGGCTGCCGCCCGCGCCGCCGCCGCCGCGCGCCACCTCCCGCTCTATCGTCATTTGGGCGGCGACGAAGCGCACATTTTGCCTGCGCCAATGATGAATGTGCTCAACGGCGGCGCGCACACCAACTGGACAACAGTCGCTATGCAAGAATTCATGATCGTCCCGCTCGGCGCGCCAACCTTTGCCGAAGCTTTG
>CAYSIV010000190.1:0-220 GCA_964431175.1 uncultured Anaerolineales bacterium | reverse complement strand
CAGGGCTTTGCTCAAGGACAGCGGGCTGACCACCACCGTCGGCGATGAGGGCGGCTTCGCGCCGCGCCTGACTTCCCACGAGGCGGTGCTCAAACTCTTGGTCGCCGCGATTGAACGTGCGGGCTACCGCCCGAGCGAGGACATCACCATCGCCCTCGACCCAGCTTCGAGCGGCTTCTTCAAAGACGGGCGTTATAAGCTGTCCGAGAACGAATATCTA
>CAYSIV010000189.1:0-12616 GCA_964431175.1 uncultured Anaerolineales bacterium | reverse complement strand
AAGATCTACACTAAATTCTCAACCATGTTGTCTCAAACGCTTGACACATTCCGAACTGTTGCTCAGTCATTCCATTTCCATTGTCATCAATGATCAGGATAGGGTTGTCTGCCCTCAAGTTTGCAAAACGAATCTGCACAAGCTCAGCGTCAGCATCATAAGCATTCTTGACCTGTTCTGAGATGGCCACTATTGAATTTGATATACTCTCTCGCCCCAATTGCATAGCAACCCGTGCGGCAACAGAGAAGGGAGCGCTTTTTAGACGTTTGCGACTAGCCGACACTTTTTTTGCTTAGTTTCTGCATAGGACAACCTTTCTCTTACTTCAGCCTGAACAATATTAGCTCATCGCTCAAGCCGCCTTCTTCTCCCCCTCAATAAACCCAAAAATCCTCCCCCAAGCATCATCGCAAGCCTCCTTCCACTCCGCATAACGTCGGTCGAAGAAGCTGTGCGGTGCGCCGTCGTAGCTGTGGATGGCGTGTGAGACACCGGACTTGTCGAGGGCGGCGTCGAGCGCGTGGACTTGCTCGGCAGGGATGCCCGCGTCCCCGCCGCCAAACAAACCCAGCACCGGAATCCTGGCGTGAACACCGGCCTCGGGCAGAGTCCCCTTCTCCTCAATCCACGCCCGCCGCATCCCGGCATAGAACCCGATGACGCCAGTCAGCCCCAAGTCTTCCATGCTCGAATACATACACAGCGCACCACCCATGCAGAACCCGACGGTGAAGATCGGTTGCGGCCCTGGCGACTGTGAGCGCAAATGGACGACAGAGGCCCGCACATCGTTCGTAAAGGTCGGCCACGTCATCGCGCCCACGTGCGGCATAAACTCGAATGAGTCCTCCCGCGCCGTCAGCCCGGCGGTGCGGCCAAAGTAATCCATCGCCAGCGCCGTGTACCCGGCCTCGGCGAAGCGCAGGGCCAGTTCCTTGTAGAAAGGGTGCAGGCCGCGAACATCGTGATAGATGAGGATTTGCGCGCCTTTTGATTGATCGGCTTGGGCGACGAAGGCCAGGAAGGTGTTGCCATCACTAGCCGTGAGGGTAATCTCTGTTCCGGAGCCGCCGCCGCCAATGCCGTGTTCGGGTGGGCGGGCGTTATTGTCGTAGCACATAGGTTGGGTTCCTCCTGTAATAAGCCAAGCGTTGATATTGGCGATAGTATAACGCCAACAGGGAATTTCAACCCGCCTTAGCGCAATT
The DNA here is from genome assembly GCA_964431175.1 of uncultured Anaerolineales bacterium. Lineage (GTDB taxonomy): Bacteria > Chloroflexota > Anaerolineae > Anaerolineales > VGOW01 > VGOW01. Next base: position 11,405 of record CAYSIV010000189.1, on the reverse strand, counting down.
CGTGAAATTCGTGGGCAGAGAACATCAGCGGTTATAATTCCCGCCATGCCCATCCGCCTCCTTCACTTCGCCGACCTGCACATTGGAATGGAAAACTATGGCCGACTCGATCCGGCGCTCGGCATCTCCAGCCGGGTGCGCGATTTTTTGGATCGGCTCGACGAGGTGAAGCAATACGCCTTCGACCATGACGCCGACCTGGCTGTGTTCGCCGGCGACGCCTTCAAAACCCGCGACCCCGACCCGACCCAGCAACGCGAGTTCGCCAAACGCATTAAAGAGATCGCCGACAAGATTCCGGTTCTGCTCCTCGTCGGCAATCACGACATTCCGGGCATGGCTTCCAAGGCCACCAGCCTCGACATCTTCCGCGTTCTCGACGTGCCTAACGTCATTGTCGGCTGGCGCGACGGCAGTCAGGTGGTGCAGACTAAACGCGGCCCGGTCTTTTTGGCCTGGGTTCCCTATCCGATTCGCAACCGATTACTGACGCAGGAGGAACATCGCGGCGACTCGATTGAAAAACTCGACATGGCTCTGCAGGACATTATTGTGACGATGATGCGGTCACTCACCACCGAGGCCGCCGACCAGGCCATGCCCCGAGTCCTGGCCGGACACTTCTCTGTCGCGGGCGCAACCTTTGGCTCCGAGCGGTCGGTCATGCTGGGCCGCGATCTCGTCGTGCCGAAGTCGTCGCTGGCCGATCCGGTTTGGGACTACGTCGCGCTGGGGCACATTCATAAGCATCAGAATCTTACCGCCAACGACTCCCCTCTCCCGTCGGGCGCTAGCGAAGCACCGGCGGGACGGTCGGAGACCGGGCCGGGGGTGAGGGCCGTCCCGCCGGTCGTCTACTCCGGCTCGCTCGAACGCATTGACTTCGGCGAAGAGGTGGAAGATAAAGGCTTCTGCTGGGTTGAACTTGAACGGGGTAAGACCAAGTGGGAGTTCGTCAAAGTTCACAGCCGGCCATTCGTCACGATCAAAGTGGACGCCCGAGAGGCGGCTGACCCGACCTCGGCTGTGCTCGCCAAAATTGCCGACCGCGACCCTTCGCCAGGCTCAGGGCGTAGTTTACAAGGAGCCATCGTCCGCGTCAGCGTCCAACTCAAAGCCCATCAGGAAGCATCTCTGCGCGAGCGCGAGATCGAGAAGGCTTTGCGCGAGGCTGAAGTCTCCACCATCGCCGCCATTGGCAAAGAGGTGGAGCGCGAAGTGCGGACGGCGCTGGGCGGCGTCAGCCCCGAAACGCTCACCCCGGCGCAACTTGTCGAGCGCTATTTTGTGTCCAAAGGCAAAACGCCCGAAGAGGCGGCTCAATACGCGAAGATGGCTGAGAGACTGTTCAATGTTGAATGACGATTTGTCATTTTCCATTTTCCATTCGTCATTATGATCCCGCTCAAACTCGAACTGCAAAACTTTCTTCCATATAAAGACCCCGATCCGCTCGACTTCTCCGGCTTGCACGTGGCCTGCTTGGCCGGCGACAACGGCGCGGGGAAATCGTCTCTGCTCGACGCAATAACCTGGGCGCTATGGGGCCGCGCCCGGGCCAAGACCGACGAAGAATTGATTCACCAGGGCGCAACCGAAATGCGGGTGGTCTTTACCTTCGGTTTGCAGGGGCAGGTCTATCAAGTCATCCGCCAGAAACGGGCCGGCAAGGGCAAAGGCAGTTCGCTCGAACTGCAATTGCAGGAGAATGGCAAGTGGAAGGGCCAGAGCGAGGCCACTATTCTGCAAACGCAGAAAAAGATCATCGGCCTCCTCAAGCTCGACTTCGACACCTTCGTCAACTCGGCCTTCATCCAGCAGGGCAAGGCCGACGAGTTCACCCGCAAGACCCCGGCCCAGCGCAAAGAAGTGCTGGCCGACATTCTCGGCCTCGACCAGTGGGGCGTTTACGAAGAACGGGCCAAGAAGCGCATCGCCGGCTTGCGCGAAGAGATTGTTACGCTCGACGGCGAGATCGCCGGCTACGACCGTGAACTTAACCGCCGCGCCGAGTACGAAACCGCCCTGACAACCGCCACTGCTAAATTAGCCGATGCGCAAAGCAAACTTCTCGCCGCCGAGTCGCAGTGGGCGGAAGTGGAAAAGGCCCGCGACGCCCTCAACGCCCTGCGCAAGCAAATGGCCGATCTCGACAAGCGCATCGCCAGCGGCGAAAAAGAATTAGCCGAGATCGACTCTGAACTGCGGGCCGCCCAGTCCAAAGGCGACCCTGTCTCGCTGGCCCGTGAGCTTGAGGCGGTCAACATCTTTCTAACCAAACTTGAAGCCCGCGAAGGAGAGCGGGCAAAGGTGACGGAGCAGAGACAGACCGCTGCCGAAGAGTCGGCCCGACGCAAGGGCGAGAATGACACCCTTGGGCCGCAGACCGAGCCGCTCAAGAAGCGAGTCGAAACCCTGAGCGCGGCCACCGAGCCGATCTGCCCCACTTGCGGCCAGCCCCTCACCGAAGATCACCGCCACCGCATCATTGAAGAGTTGAGCGGCGAAGTGGACTCGCGCCGCGCCCGCTACCGCGAGAATACCGCCCGCCTCAAGGCGCTGGCCGACGAACTTGCCTCGTTTGATCGCGCCCTGACTCAGATCAACGTCGACCTGCGCGAGCGCCCGGCTCTGCAAAAGAAATTGGCTGATCTGCAAGGCAAAGTGGTGGCCGCCACCGAGGCCCGCGCCCAGATCGACTCCCTTGCCGTCCGCCGCAACCGCTGGCTCGAAGGATTGCAGGCCGACCGCGCCGGACGCACCGCCCTCGACGCCGAGGCCAGTCAGCATGCCGCCCGCGCCGTTGACGCCGATACCTTGCAGAACGCCCTCGACAAACTGCGCTTTACGTCTCGCGTCGCGACTGAAGAACTCGGCGCGGCCCGCCAACAATTGGCCTCGCTCGACTCGATCGCCAAATACCGCGCCAACAAACTGGCCGCTCAAAAGAAGCTGGCTGCCGAGCAAGGCATGTATGAAGAACTGCGTGAAGCTTTTGGCAAACGCGGCGTCCCGGCCCTGATTATCGAAGCCGCCGTGCCGGAAATTGAAAACGCCGCCAATGACCTGCTGAGGCGCATGACGGCCGGGCGGATGAACGTGCGCTTCAACACCCAAAAGGAAACGCAGGCCGGCGATGTGCGGGAGACGCTCGACATCCAAATCTCCGACGAGCTTGGCACGCGGGCTTATGAAAATTATTCGGGCGGCGAGCAATTCAGAGTCAACTTTGCCATCCGCATCGCTCTCTCGCGCCTGCTGGCCCGCCGCGCCGGGGCGCAACTGCAAACGCTGATCATTGACGAAGGCTTCGGCTCGCAGGACACCCAGGGCCGCGAGCGGCTGGTGGAAGCCATCCACGCCATTCAAGACGACTTCCAGCGCATTCTGGTCATTACCCACCTCGACGATCTCAAAGACGCCTTTCCGGCGCGCATTGACATCATCAAAACGCCGCAAGGCTCACAAATTTCTGTTGCCTGACTTCACCACCAGAGGCACAGCGTTCACAGAAATTGGTGGGCGAGTACTCTCTGTGCGCCTGGCATTCGCCTTTCGGGGCAAACCATGAACTTCCAAGCCCGCCCTTTCATAATTGCCATCACCGCCCTCATGATCATGGGCCTGGCACTCCGCCTCTACCGCTTCGCCGCGCCTGGCAGTCGCGCCGACCCCGCCGCGCCACTCGCGGCACTGCCTCCCGGCCTCGACACCGACGAGTCATTCCATGCCCTGGCCGCGCTTCGCCTCACTCACGGCGAAGTCGCTCCCTTCTTCAAAATTGATCAGGGCCTGGCGGCGGCGATGATTTATCTCGCCGCTTTGGTCATCCAATTCACCGGCCCGGTTGCCGAAGCCATTCGCATCGCTTCTGCTATTGCGGGCGCATGTCTCCTCATCGGCATTTTTATCTTCGCGCGGCGGCTGTTGCCCGATCGTCCCGAAGCGGCTCTTGTTGCGACCGGCCACGTCGCCTTCATGTTTTGGTTCGTCAACTTCAGCCGTCTCGGCGTCGAAGAAATGACGTGCACCGCCCTCGTCACCCTGGCCTTCGCCGCCTTCTGGTGGTGGCTAGATCAAAGTGGGTCGGTGCAGGCCCTCGCCGCCGGTGGAACTCTGGCGCTGGCGCTCTATTCGTACCCGGCCGCCTACCTCGCGCCCGTTGCTATCGCCTTGTGCTTCTTCTACGCGCTTACCTGCGCCGCGCCCCGCTGGCAACCGCGCTGGCGCGACGTTGCCATTGCCATCATCGCCTTCGCCGTCGTGGCCGCGCCACTCGTCTTCTTCTTCATCCAATCTCCTGAATGGGTACTGCGACGTTCCGCTCAGGTAGCCGGTACACCCAACGTGTTGGGCACACTCGGCGGCCTCTTCTGGCGCGGCGACACCATCACCCGCTTCAACATTCCGGGCCGCCCATTACTCGATCTCGCCCAAAGCAACTTCTTCCTCGTCGGCATCTTCTATTGCTTGCGCCATGGGCGGCAACCCCGTTTCGGCATCCTCATTATCTGGTTGGGCGTCATGATCTTGCCGTCTGCCCTCAGCGCCAGCGCCGAACACTTCGGGCGGCTTGCCGGCGCGACCGCCGCCATTGCCCTCATCGCCGGTGTTGGGGCCATCCCGTTGTGGCGGCAACTTCCACGATGGCTGGCCATCGCCCTGGTGGGTGGCGGCCTCACCTACTCCGCCGCTCAAACCGCCTACGATTACTTCATCATCTGGCCGCACTCGCCCGCCTATCTTGACACTTTCGATTTCCCCGAACGCATTCAGGCCGAAGCCATCGCCGCCTTGCCAGGGGAAACATCAACCTACCTCACACCCTCCGATCGCAATCGACCCATCTTCGTTTACCTGTGGCGCGAGGAGCAACGCGCCAAGAGTTTCAATGGCCGTGTCTGCACCGTCTTCCCGGAACGGGCCGAGCGCGACACGGTGTGGCTGGTCAATGTTTTGGAAGAAGCACGCACACCTGCTACTCTCAAGACGCTTTTCCCACAAGTTCGCTCGCAAATTCTATTCACCGATACTGGCACGTCCATCATTGAACAGCTAAGTATCCCGGCTGGCGAGCCGGCCACCCTTCCGTCAGACCTGATCGGACGCATTGGCGATCTCGCTGAACTCATGATCGCTCACACTAGTGGCCCACCATCTCCTGGCACGATTCTGCCAGTCCGATTATTCTGGCGCGTCGTCGGCACGACAACAGGCGATTGGACGGTCGGCCTTTATCTCCTCGACTCGGCCTCAAACGTGAAAGCGCAAGACGACCGCCAGCCGTGCGACAACTCGTATCTCACCTCCGCCTGGCAACCGGGTGAGATCATTGACGAAGATCGCGCCCTCTCGCTTCCACCTGATCTGCCGCCCGGCAATTACACACTCAGCATTGCCTTCTACCGCCTCACAGATGGCGAGCGCCTGTTCACCTTCGCCGCCGACGGCACACAAGACACGCTGTTGAGGATCACGACCATCACGATTCCATAGAACTCCAACTTCCAATCTCTAATTTCCAAACCTCAATCCGTCATATAATCATCGCCGGAGGCCGCTATGCACCTTGAAGTCATCGCCCGTCAACCCGCTTCAGTCTCACACTCCACCCCGCTCCTCTTCGTTCACGGCGCCTGGCACGGGGCGTGGTGCTGGGATGAATACTTTCTGCCCTACTTCGCCGAGCATGGCTACGCGGCGCACGCGCTGAGTTGGCGCGGGCACGGACAGAGCGAGGGCGGCGACCGGCTCCGCTGGACACGCGTCGGTGATTATGTGGAAGATGTGCGGCAGGTGGCCGCCGGGTTGGCCGCCACCCCCGTCGTCATCGGCCATTCACTGGGCGGCTTTGTTACCCAACATTATCTTGCCAAATATCCGGCCCCGGCCGCTGTGCTCATGGCCTCCATCCCGCACTTCGGCATATTGCCATACTTCACGCGGTTTGCCTTGCGCCACCCCATTGCCTTTCTCAAGGCCAACCTCACGTTTACCCCCTATCACTTCGTCGCCAGCCCCGAACTCGTCGGCGAGGGTTTCTTCTCGGCTGATATGTCGGCGGACAAAGTGGCCGCATACTTTGCCAAGATTCAAAACGAAGCCTTCGGCGCGGCGCTGGACGCCATTCTCTTCAACTTGCCGCATCCGGCCACGGTGAAAACGCCTTTGCTCATCCTCGGCGCGGCGGACGATGCCGTCTTCCCGCCGCATGAAGTGCAGGCCACCGCCCGGGCCTACAACACCACCGCCGAAATCTTCCCGAACATGGCCCACGATATGATGCTCGAAGCAGGCTGGCAGAAAGTGGCCGACCGTATCCTGGCCTGGCTGGACGAGAGAGGCCTATGAGCTATACAACTCTCATCATGCCTGAACAACTTCTGCCTCGCCTGGCCGACCCTGGCTGGGCCATCTTCGACTGCCGTTTCAAACTTGAAGACCCCGAAGCAGGCCGCAAGGCTTATTTAGACTCCCACATCTCCGGTGCAGTGTATGCCCACCTTGACCAAGACCTCAGCGGCCCAAAGACCGGAATGAATGGCCGCCATCCTCTGCCCGACCCCGACTCGCTCATCAAAACTTTTGGCGATTGGGGAATTTCAGACTCGACTCAAGTGGTGGCTTACGACGACGTCGGTGGGGGATTGGCCGCCGCCCGTTTGTGGTGGCTGTTGAAGTACATGGGACACGATCAAGTAGCGGTGCTGGATGGCGGGTGGCAGGCGTGGGCCGCCGCCAACTTGCCCACCCGCCCTGGATCAGAATCCCGGCCCCCCACCTCCTTCGTCGGCCACCCCCGGCTCGACATGATCCGCAACGCCGACGAAGTTAGCGAACTGGCCCGCTCTTCTTCGTGGGTGGTAATCGACTCTCGCGCTCCGGCCCGGTATCGTGGTGACGAAGAGCCGATTGACCCGGTGGCCGGCCACATCCCCGGCGCGCGCAACTACCTCTGGAGCGCGAACCTTGAGGCAACGGGCCGCCTGTTGCCGCCCGATCAACTCCGCGCCCAGTTTGAAAAACTGTTGGGCGATGTTGACCCTGAGCAAAGCGTCTTCTACTGCGGCAGTGGCGTGACCTCGGCCCACAACGTGCTGGCAATGGAAGTAGTCGGGCTCACTGGCGCAAAACTTTACCCCGGTTCGTGGAGTGAGTGGTGCAGTGATCCTACGAGGCCGGTAGCGACAGGCCAGGAATAATCTCACCGCGAAGACCGCTGCGCGAAGGGCGCAAAGTTTTTTCTTTTCTTTGCGTTCTTGGCGTCTTCGCGGTGAAAAAAGGAATGTGATGCGAGTCTTTTTAACCGGCGGCACCGGCTTCATTGGCAAACCACTCACGCGATCCCTCCTCAGGCGCGGCTGGGACGTGACTCTGCTCACGCGATCAGGGCAGAGCCAGATTGAGGGCGCACAGGCCGTGAAAGGCGACGTGACCGAGCGCGAAACGATGCGGGCTGGCATGGCCGGCGCAGACATCGTCTTTCACAACGCAGGCTGGTACGAGTTTGGGATCGCGCCATCGGCCAGAGCGAAGATGCAGGCAGTCAACGTGCAAGGCACCGAGAATGTGCTGTCGCTGGCGGCAGAATTGAAGATTCCCCGGATCATTTACACGTCGTCCACCACCGCCATTGGCGACACTGGCGGCCAAACCGTTGACGAGTCGTTCAACCGAGTCGCAAAACCTGCCACCTTTTACGAACAGTCGAAGACCGAAGCCCATGCGATTGCAGTGAAATATCAACAGCAGGGCGCGCCGCTGATCATCGTCTGCCCGGCGCAAGTCGTCGGCCCGGATGATCATTCGGTGTTTGGCTATTTTGCGCGCCTGTATGTTCGCGGTCTCCTGCCGCCCATCATTTGGGCGCCCGACGGCGCGTTCACGTTTGGCTATGTGGACGATGTAGCTGAAGGCATCGCTCTGGCGGCGGAAAAGGGGAAAGCGGGCGAAACGTATTTCGTCGCCGGTCAACTGCCCATCACCCTCCATGAACTAATGAAGGTATGGAAGAAAGCCGTCGGCGGCGTCCCGCCCTTCATCTGGCTCCCCAAACCGCTGGCGGTGGCCCAGGGGATGATGGTCGAGCCGTTGTTGCGGCTGTTCGGCGTGTCGGCCTTCATCTCGCGCGAAACAGTCGAGAGCAGTTTCGTCAGCTTTCGCTACTCATCCGACAAGGCCAGGCGCGAATTGGGTTGGAGCCCGCGCAGCGCCGAGCAGGCGTGGGCGGATACGTTGAGGGCGGAGAAGCACAAGGTAATTGGTTATTAGTAATTGGTTACTGGCAATAACCAATAACCAATTACTTCCTCTGAGGAGTCTCCTATGCCAACTCTCACTATTCTCGGCAGTGGCGAGGCTTTTGACCCGCAACTGCCCAACACCTCACTGCTATATCAAGGATCGCAAAACGTTTTAATTGACTGCGGCTTTGCGGCGGTGCAGGCGCTGTGGCGGCGTTCGCTCGACCCGGAGTTTTTGGATGCGGTGCTACTCAGCCACCACCACGCCGACCACACTTTCGGATTACCCGCCTTGTTGTTGGTGGCCCAAACTGCCAACCGCCAAAAGCCGCTGACTATTATCGGCACACCGAACACCCAACAATACGTGACGACACTGTTCGACCTGGCCTACACACCCGGCCTGGCCCGCCTCAAGTTTCCGGTGAACTTTGTCGAATGTGAGCCGGGCGAGACGGTGACGCTTGGTTCGATTACGATCAAAACCGCCTTGCCCGATCACGGCATCGCCGTGCTGTCCACCCGCTGGGAGGAGAATGGCAAGGCGCTCTTTGCCTACAGCGCCGACGGCAAGGCCACGCCCGCCAGCCACGCTCTGTTCAAAGACTCCAACGTCCTCGTTCACGAGTGCTACGCCCTGCCGGGGCAGGAAGGGCTGGCGCATACTCACGTTCAGGCTGTGCTGGAGATTGCGGCGGAGTCGGGAGCATCAACACTCATTCTCGTTCACCAGCAAACCGCCCAGCGCCAACTCATCGCCGATTACGTGCGCGGGCAGGAGATTTTCTCCGGGCAGGTGTTGATGCCGGATGGGGTGATGACAATGAATTTGGGATAGGGAAATGAGTCAGCGAAACTGTGAGAGGTACACGAAAGCGTTTCGCATATCATCCGCGGTTAGCGTGTCAAGGAGGCGCAAAGTCTGGCGCAAGAGTTCGCCAAACTGTTCCTGACTAAAAGGCTGGCTAATGATGATGCCTGAATGATCGCGGCCCCGGTCGGCCCATTGCCAGGCCAGCGCCACAAAGTCTTTCTCATTTCGAGTCATGATCGCCATGTTGCGCGAAGCGGCAAACAAAAGTTGAGCCTCGTCGCTTTGCTCCAGCGTATCAGCCTCCGCGGCGCTCTCGGCGTTATAACCGCGCTTGCGCAGTTCTGCGGCAAGCGCGCTGTTGACGTCTTCGTCTGTATAAATTTGGATGAACAGGCCGGGTGTGTCGCTCACTTATTGGATGGCTTATTGGCGGCGAAGTGGCCAAGACCGCGTTCGTCTACGACGATGCCAAACTCGCGGGTGACATTCTCGGTCTTGTTCTCTTCAATCTCACGTTCGATCTCGTCACGGTAGTCGAAATAATAACTGAGAGCATCGTGAATTTTAGCGGCGCTCAAGTGCGGGTGTCCAACAAGATAGCCCTCGACTGTTTCACCCAGATATAGAATTGCTTCGACTATCTGCCACACAGGAATCCGCGAGCCACGAATGATAGGACGCCCACCCAAAATGCCCGGCGTGCGGGTAATGTGGGGATGCTCAGTTGCTTGCTCTTTATCGCCCGTCGTCTGTAGCCCCAGGCCTTCCTCCAAGGCTTTCTGGATCGTCTGCGGGTCAGCACTGGACACTTTTTGAGCCAGAGGCTCTGGCAAATCCAAGGTTATTGTTGTCATTTTACGCCTCGAAACAACTCACGATACACGATGGCATTATAGACTACAATCGCACTGCGTGCATCCGCGCCATGCATCTCGACACCGCCTCCTTCCCCGCCTACCTCCGCTCGCTCAACATCAACGTTCCCGTAACGACTCGCGGTAGGCAGATGATCCCCGGGCCGCCCGCGCCGTTCTTTGAGCTTGCTCTGCGGCTGGGGCTGGGGGCGCTCATCCTCGATACTCCTCAAAACCGATCCATCCTCGCTCGTATCAACGTGCCGCCGGAGACGCTGGCTTACATGTCGCGGCGTTTGCGCTCCCGGCGGCAGTGGCGGGCCGAGTGGGAGGCGCTGGCCGGGCCGCACCTAGCCGCCGCCGATGAAGCGGTGGCGAGGGATGATCGTGAGAACGCCGTCCGCGAAATCAAGGCGGCGCTGGCTCTGCTGGGCGTGGCCTATAGCGGCGATGGCTACTACATTCACATGCCCATGCGCGAAAGACGAGAGGCCCTGCCTACATTCCAACGGCTATATACGATGTTGAACGAGATGGCAGGCGAACGTGTCGAGCGCCTTTCGTTTGATCACTCGCGGGGTGCGACCGTTGGTCTATTGCACTTCCCGCCACACCTTCCCGAAGGTTTACGAAGCACTTTGGTGGGAATCGAAACAAGCAAACCTTCGGGAAGGTCGCCCTACCCGGCTCTGTTAGCGATTCACCCGTTGGCCAGCGACAAAGAAAGCTTCGATCACGCCCTCAGCCTGTTTCGCGAGGCGGGCTACGCCACCTTCTGCGTTGACCTGTCCGCGCACGGCGACAGCTTTGACGGGCCGCGCTTGAAACCCGACGACGAACTCATCGGGGCCGCCGCCCTGGAGATGTTGGCCGCTCACCCGGAAATTGACCCCGACCGGCTGGGTGTGATGGGCGGCAGTCTCGGCGCATTTTACGCCCTGCGCACGGCGGCCCTCAACCCGCGCGTGAAAGCGTGCCTTGCCTTTTCTTCGCCGTTCGACGTCGGCAAGGGCTTGCCTGAGGCCGTGCCGGGAATCCAGGAACACTTCGCTCACGTCGTCGGCGCGCCGTCCATTCGAGAATCTTTTGTCACAGCCAAACCCTACCACTTGCGTGAGGTGTTGGGCAATATCAAGTGTCCGGTGGCCCTTGTTCATGGCACCGAGGATCACATCTGCGATTTCACCGCCTCTTACGAGATCGCCCGCCGGGTGAAAAGTCCGCTCTCCATCTTTCCTCTCCCTGGCGTAGATCACGAAGCCAGCAGCCCATCCACGCCTGCGCTGGCGGGGCCGGGAATTGCGTGGCTGAGGGGAGTGCTGTAGTGCTGTAGTAATGAGGGGGTGACAAGAAGAGGAGGAGACAAGGAAAGGGGAGACAAGGAGAGGGGGAGACAAGGAGAAGGGGAGACAAGGAGAGGGGGGACAAGGAGAAGGGAGACAAGGAGAGGGGGGATAAGGAGAGGGGAGACAAGGAGAGGGGGGACAAGGAGAG
>CAYSIV010000188.1:0-12637 GCA_964431175.1 uncultured Anaerolineales bacterium | reverse complement strand
ACGCGCCTGGCTCGCCAGTGCGATCATCTTATGGCTGGCGTTCTGGTTGCGCCTGACCGACCTGTACCGCCTCCCCATCTATGGTGACGAAGCCGATCACATTCGTTGGGCGCAACAGTTTTCTGTTGGCGATTACACCTTTCCTCTGTTCATGGATGGAAAGTTCCTGTTGGGCGTGCTGGTTGCCCAGTTCCATCCTCTCGGCCCAAGTCCGTTGTGGTTGGCGCGCGCCGTCGTCGGCATTTTTTCAATGCTCAGCGTTGCCGCCTGCATCGCGATTGGCAAGCAATTAGGATCAAGCCAAGTTGGACTGCTGGCTGGACTGTTCTATGCCATTCTGCCCCAGGCCGTCCACTTCGAGCGCCAAATGCTGGCCGATCCGCTCATGGCTGCGTTTGGCTCACTGGCGCTGGTCAGCGCCTGCCAGCTTTCGAGAAGGAGCCAAGGGTGGTATATAGCAGTCTCTGCCATCGCCCTGGCTGCCGCTTTTCTTTTCAAGGTTTTCGGCGCTCTTTATGCGGTTGGCCCGGGCCTGGCTTGCCTTGTGCTTGCGCCGGCAGCCAAAGCGCCGCTCCGCAATGCTGCCCGCCAGCTGCTCGCCATCGCGCTGGCCGCAACTCTCGTCGGCCTGTTTGCCTTCGTGTTCCGGTCCCGCCTCGGCCGAAACGATGGCCACCTCGTCACCGGGCAGGTCGGTACGACCGTTCAATGCCCGCCTCTTCTCTGCCAAGGCGACCTGTTGAAGCAGATAAACAACCTCGATCACAGCCAGCGCGAGTTGACCGAGACGTTCCAGAAATACTTTGGCTGGCCGATCGTCGGTTTGGCTTTGTGCGCCTGGCCGCTTGCGTCCCGCGATCAACGGCGGCGCGTGCTCTGGCTCCTGCTCAGCTTGCTCGCCATGCTCGCCATCTTCGTCGCCACTTCGGATGGCATCCCGCCGCGCTATGTCTTCTTCATCAACACTCCCCTCACCGGCCTCGCTTCCTTTGCCATCCTCAAACTCACCCAACGCTTCCATGGCAGTGCGGCCAAACTCGTCGGCTTTCTTCTGCTCATCATGGCCTTTTACCCGATGGGTAACACTGTCCGGCTTATCGTCGCTCCTCAACAGGCCGCCATGCCTGACCAGGATGCACAGAGCTTCGACTCTGGATACTATCGGACCGGCTTTCGCGAAACAGCGCATTACATCATTGCCCACGACATTGATCTTTCATCACCCCCTGTTGTTCTCTTCAACGTCAAGGGCATCAATTCGTTGGCTGCCTACCTCGACCGATCCCGCATCGAAATTCGCTTCACCGGGGATGCGCCCACTGCCGATATTGCGCGCTGGCTGCTCGCCGGGCGAACCGTTTATATCTTCGACCTGGTAGACATTGAGACAATGCCTGGCGCATTCCCACCCGGTTGGATACAAATCGAGGTTGCCCGCTACAACCACACATTCCAAAAACAAATCGTCCTCAGTCAGCTCATCAGCGCCGATGCCGCCATCCGGCAGGAAATCTTCCGCTCCCTGTTTGTTTTGCCGGCTGAGATCAGGGCCGACTACACCGCATTAGTGGACTCCCTCCCTACTGACGAGCCAATGGCCCTGCTCGTCTACCCCCCCAGCCATGCCCAAACCCTCGCCCTGCTGGTTGCCGCCAACCGCGCCAACGTCACCGTGATCCCAATCGGCGACTCCTGGCCGCTCGCCAAAACGCCCGTCGCCGAAGAATTGGCGCGCGTCGCCGCCCAACATACGAATGTATATGTCTCTCTAGCTCAGGAAATGCGCGGCGACCCTCACCGCTGGATTGAAACCTGGCTGAATACCCATCTCTATCAATTCGATGAGGATTGGTTCGGGACGGCCCGCCTTCTGCGATACGCCCCTAGTGCGGGAACGGCTCAAACGATTCCGGCCGGCGCCCGATTCGGAGATAGCATTCAACTTGAGACCCTCGAAATTTTGGACACGGTTGCTGATCCTGGCCGTGCCATTCGCATCCGACTCAGTTGGCGCGCTTTGTCGCCAATCTCGCAACAACTTAAAGCGTTTACTCACCTCTTTGTCGGCGAAACTATCCTCGCCCAACACGACGGACAACCCGTGAATGAACTGCGGCCGACCACGACCTGGCGGCCAGGTGAAACCATCTCCGATCAGTTCGCGATTCTTCTGCCGATGGATGCCAAGCCGGGGGTCTATCACTTGCGTATCGGGTTGTATGATATCAACTCCCAGGGGCGTCTGCCAATGCTTCGATCCGACGGCACAATCGGCGAATTCTTTATCGCGGGCGAAGTCACAATTAGATGAGGCTTGGTCATAAGCTAGACTTTGTCCACTGCCGATGCAGTCAGGGTGCAAAACATAGGGCCTCGGCAAAGCGGTCCAACAAAATGGCTGGAATTTTTGTGTGGTCCTGGCAATTCGGGAATAGGCTCAAAGAGGCCTCCCACACTCCCCACAAAACCTATGCCCCACAAGCAACCCCTGTGCGCCACAATGCGGGCAAGTCTGAGTTAGGACCTTCGGGGTTTCCGCCCCTTCACTTGGTTCCGGGGTGATTCGCAAAACCCCGAAGGTCTGAGCGTTACGCACCGCATCGTAATCCGGTTTGCGCTTCTCGCTGAAGGCGTGCACGGCCTCGGCGGTTTCGGGCGCGTCGGCGTGAATGCTAAGCCAGTCGCGGGCGTGGCCGATGGTGAGACTCCACGACAGGTCACGCCAGAAGTTGACCTGCTGTTTGGTGTAGCGCGTGGCCTCCGGCAATTTGCGATATAGCTTCTCGGCCATTGCATCCACCGCCGTGTCCAGTTGATCGCGCGGCACGACTTGATTGACCAGGCCCCACTCCAGCGCCTTCGCCGCCGGAACTTCCTCATTCAAAAATAGCATTTCTCTCGCCCGGCGGTCGCCGACGATAATGGGCAGCCACTGGGTGGCCCCCGCCGCCGCCACCGAGCCGTGTGACGCGCCGACGTGGCGGATGTAAATATCATCGGCGGCAATTGCCAGATCGCACGACATGTTGAACTCGTTGCCGCCGCCGACCACGATCCCGTTCAACCGGGCGATGGAGGGCTTGCCCAAGTTTCGCAGTCGGTCGTGCGCTTCGATAAAGGCCCCCATCCACTTCCAATAATCTTGCGGGCGATCAAGAAACTGCTTTTGCTCGTTGAGGTCGGCCCCGGTGCAAAAGGCGCGATCGCCTGCGCCGGTGAGCACCAGCACGGCAACGGTGTCGTCGAACGACACATCGAGAAACGCTTCGCGTAGTTCGAGCAACAACGGGTAAATGACTGCATTCAGTTTATCGGGCCGGTTGAAGGTAACAGTAGCCCGCCAGCCGCGCTTTTCATAAAGGATGTATTGGAAGTTGAAAGAGGAAGTCGAACGGCCTTGATAGTAGGAATTAGAGATCGGCGATTGAAAATTGGAAGTTGGGGTTTGGGAATTGTTCATGGTCTCATCAGAAGCGTTCAGGCTTTAGGCATTGGCGGCTGGCCCGCTGGCCGGGCGATGTCCTCCTGCGCTTCGGCGAAGAGCAGGAGGTAGCCGTCTGGCGCGAGCACTTGCAGGTCGTTTCCGGCGAGTGTACCTTGCTCCGACAGCATGGCCTTGTCCAGCGTGGCGCGGTTGTCGAAGTAGAACTCGTGAATCTTGTAGAACTCGCTGGGGCCTTCGGGGCTGGTGAGACTGGAACTGACTTCCACCCGCAGGACGCCGGGCATGGCCTCGGCGGAGCGGACGAAGGCGGGCCAGTCTTCTTCAAATTTGGTGAGGTCGGGCGGGTTGCGAAAGAGGATGATGAGTTTATACATGAGCGGGCGTGAAACGTAAAACGTCAAACGTGAAGAGCCTTCTTACGATTGACGGTTCTCGTTTGACGTTCAGCATTTTGCCAGGGCTTGATCAAGATCGTCCAAAATGTCCGCCGTCTCTTCAATGCCGACCGAGTAACGGATGAGGCCGTCGGTGATATGGTGACGGGCGCGCAGTTCGGGCGGAAACAGGGCGTAGTTCATGGTGGGCACAAGTTGAATGATGGAGCCAACGTTGCCGAGGCTGGTGGCGACCGCCGCCAGGCGGGTGGCGTTGAGCATGGTTCGGGCCGCCACTGCGCCGCCGTTGAGTTCAAAGCTCATCATGCCGCCAAAGCCGCCGATCATTTGCCGGCGGGCAATGGTGTGGCCGGGGTGCGACTCCAGGCCGGGATAATGCACGGCGGCGACTTTGGGGTGATCAATCAGGAATCGAGCGATGGCCATCGCGTTGGCGCAGTGTCGTTCCATCCGCAAGGCGAATGTTTTGAGGCCGAGGGCGCACAGCCAGCTATCCATCGGACTGGGCGCGCCGCCAAAGTTTTTGAACATGCTGGCAACTTCGGTCTTCACGAAATCAACGTGTGGGCTGATGAGCGCGCCGCCGAGGTGGGTTCCGTGGCCGGTGAGATACTTGGTGGCCGAGTGGGCGACGATGTCCGCGCCCAGTTCGAGCGGGCGTTGACAGTAGGGAGTGGCGAAGGTGTTGTCGGCCATCACCCAGGCGCCGTGCCGATGAGCGGCCCCGGCGATGGCGGCGATGTCCACCACCATCATCGTCGGGTTGGAGGGCGTCTCGATGTAGACCAGTGATGTTTTGGGGTTGGCCTGGAGGGCGTTCTCCCAACCCTGAGGCGAGAGGTCTTCGACCCAGGCGACGTTGATGCCATAGCGCGGCAGAAGTTCAGTGAAGAAGGTGTAGGTGGTGCTGTAAAGCGAGTATTGAGCGAGAATGGTTTCTCCGGCGCGGACGCGGGCCAGTACGCCGCTGGAGATGGCGGCCATGCCGGAAGCGAAAGCCATGCCTTTGACGAGAACTTCGGGTGGACGATCAGGGTTGGCGCGGATCAGGCCAATACCTTCGAGCAAAGCATATTTCTCGGCCAGCAGTTGAACGTTAGGGTTGCCGGTTCGGCTGTAGGAGTAACCAGCCTGCTGGCCGCCCATGATGGCTTCACCAGTTTCCACGTCAGGAAAGGTGAAGGTGGAACTGAGATAGATTGGACTGACGTGCGCGCGATGCCGGTCAGCCATTTCGCCGCTGTGAATGGCGTGGGTGCCGAGGCCGTAGTTGGGAGGAAGAGGGGGCATGAGAATTAGAGATTGGAGGTTAGGAGTTTGAGATTTGGAATTTGAGGTTTGGGCTTTTTACGCCGTGTAGTTTTTGAGCCACCACCAGGCGATTGAGCCAACGAGGATGCCGAAGAGGGTGCCCGCCAGCACCTGGCCTGGGGTGTGGCCGAGCAGTTCTTTAAGTTCCTCTTCTTTGAGGGGGTGGCCGGTGGTCAGGTCTTCGATCATGCGATTGATGACCCGCGCGTGTTCACCAGCGGCGCGGCGGACGCCAGTGGCGTCGTAGATGACAATCATGGCAAAGATGGCGGCAATGGCGAAAACCGGCGAGTTGAAACCATATTCCAGGCCCATCGCCCAGGCCAGCCCGGCGACGAGGGCCGCGTGTGAACTGGGCATGCCGCCGGCGCTGAGGAGCAAATGCCAGTTGAATTCACGGGTGAAGAAATAGTCGAGCGGGACTTTGATGATCTGGGCCAGGCCCCAGGCGGCCATGGCCGCAAGCAACGGATCGTTCTGGAGCAGGGCGGCGAATGGGGGCACAGTCAGCTCTCCTCGGCGTCAAGGGTTTCCAATTCTTCCAGATCGCCGCCGGGAGTCATCTGCTTCACTTTGAGCTCGGCGGCGTCGAGCAGGCCACGGCACTGCGCGGCCAGCGCTTGCCCACGCTCGAACAACGCCAGAGACACGTCGAGCGACAACTCGCCCGACTCAAGCTTGGCAATGATGGCTTCCAGTTCGGCAAACGCTTTTTCAAAACTCAGTTCAGTCGGCGGGGGCGGAGATTTTTTGGGCATATAGATTCACCGCAAAGACGGAAAGGACGCAAAGCTTTTATTTTTCTTCGCGATCTTGGCGTCTTTGTGGTTCAACAATGACTTTGAATTGTCCTCGACTGACGCGCACGTCCAACGGGTCGCCGGGTTGCACTTCGGCGGCGGAGCGGATGACGCGGGCCGTGTTGGCCCGGGTGACAACGGCGTAGCCGCGCTGGAGAATGGCAAGCGGGCTGAGGGCGGCCAGACGATGGGTGAGGCCACTCACCTGGTGGCGGCTGATTTCTAGTTGATGGCGCATCGCCGAGGTGGTGCGCAGAGTCAGCTCATCCAACCGCTGGCGCGAGTTGGCGAGTTGGGCGCGCGGCGAGAGTCCACCCAGGACGGCGGTTCGTTCGGCCAACACCCAACGGCGCTCGCGGACCCTGCTTTGCAAAGCGCCCGCCAACCGTTCGGTCAGGGCCCGCAAATCGGTAAGCAGTTCCAACCGATTGGGCGTGGCCAGCTCGGCGGCGGCGGAGGGGGTGGGGGCGCGAAGATCGGCGACGAAGTCGGCGAGGGTGAAGTCGGTTTCGTGACCCACGCCGGAGATGATGGGTGCTTTGGAAGCGGCGATGGCCCGGACGACGCTTTCATTGTTGAAAGCCCACAGGTCTTCAATCGAGCCGCCGCCGCGAGCGACGATGATCACATCTGGTTCGAGAGAGTTGGCGGCGGTAAGGGCATCCACGATTTGTGGCGGGGCGTCGTCGCCCTGAACCGGGGTCGGGCAGAGAATGACTTCGAGGGCCGGCCAGCGGCGGCGGATGACGTTGAGCATGTCGCGCAAAGCGGCCCCAGTGGGCGAAGTCACAATCGCCAGCCGTTGGGGCTGCGTTGGAACGGGGCGCTTGCGACCCGGGTCGAAGAGGCCCTCAGCTTCGAGTTTGGCTTTGAGGGCCGTGAACTGGCGGAAAAGATCGCCCTGACCCTCAGCCTGAATCCAGTCGGCGTAAAGTTGATACTGGCCGCCCGCTTCGTACACGCCGACCGCGCCGTGCACTTGCGCCCGATCGCCGTCGCGCGGGCGATAGATCAACCGGGCGGCTTGCGCCTTCCACATCACACAACGAACGGCGGCGGATGGATCCTTGAGGGTGAAGTACAGGTGTCCGGAGGCAGGCCGCGAGAGGTTGGAAATCTCGCCGATGACCACCAGGTCTTTCAGCCGGTAGTCGGTTTCCAGAGTTGTGCGAATATAGCGATTGAGGGCGCTCACCGTCCAGGCTTCGTCCATCATCGGCTAATCGTAGCTTACGCGGGAGGGTGTGTCAAATTGAGTTTTGAGTCGGCGGGTTATAATCGCATCAATGAAATCCCAAACCCCAAATTCCAAAATCCCAACTCTCAAGTTTCGCAGATTGGGCTTGAGCACTGTGGCGCGCCTTGGCAAGTTGGGACTTGGGCTTTTGGGATTTTCACTTCTTGTTTCTTGTGTCGCTCAGCCCGGCCCTGTGCCCACGACTCCGCCACCCATCGCCACCCCGGCTGAACCGACCTCAACGCCGGGGGTTCAGCCGGATCAAACCTTACTGCCTCAATCCACCACCTCGCCAGCCACGCAAACCCTTCGTCTCTGGTTTCCGCCGCAACTGGCGCCAACGGGTGAAGACCCCGCCGGTCAACGCTTGCGGGCGCAGTTGCAGGCGTTCGAAGACTCGCACCCCGGTTGGCGGATTGAGGTGCGCGTGAAAAAAATGGCGGGGCAGGGCGGTTTGCTCAACGCCTTGCAGACTACCCTGCAATCTGCGCCGGCCATGAGCCCGGATGTGGTTGTGACCGACGGGCTGCTACTGGCCAGCGCCGCGCCGTTTTTGCAACCGCTCACCGCATACTTTGGCGAAGATGAATTGTCGGACTTTTACCCATTTGCTTTGCAAGCGGCTCGTATTGACAACCAACTGCTCGGCTTGCCTTTCGCCGCCGATGCGTTCGGGCTGGCGTATTCCAACAGCGTCTACGTCACGCCGCCGCTGGCCTGGGTGGACATCAACACCGGCGCCGGCCCGCTCTGGCTTCCACTCAACGATCCAACGGCGCTGATCACTTTGCAACAGTATGTCGCCCTCGGCGGCTTGCTCACCGACGAGACCGGCAACCCTGCCATCGATTCAACGCTCCTGACTCAAGTGCTGGCTTACTATCAGTTTTTGCAAGTCAATAATTTGATTTCAACCGGCTCGCTTGGTGCAGCCAGCCCGGCCGAAACGTGGGTGGCTTATCGTGAGAATCGGGCGACTTCGGCGGCGACGCTTACTAGCACCTACTTTGCAGAAAGGGATCGGGTGGCGGCCACCGGCTTCACCCTTTTACCTACCCGCGAAGGCAACCGCCTCACGTTCGCCAGTCAGTGGAACTACGCGCTGGTGTCCACTGATGCCACACGGCAAGGCATCGCGCTCGAACTCATGCGCTGGCTGACTGCGCCCGAAAATCTTGGCGAGTGGACGCTGGCCGCTCAACAGTTGCCGACTCGGGGGAAGGCGCTGGCTCAGTGGCCCAATCCCGATTTGCGCGCCATCGCCGGGGAAGCCGTCACTGCCGCCCAACCGATTCCAGTCCCGTCCTTGCTGAATGTGCTCGGCCCGCCCATCACCACCGCGGTGCAGTCGGTGCTGGCTGGTCAGGCCTCACCCGAGGCGGCGGCCAACGCGGCGGCTCAGGCGATTGCCGGAAAATGAAGTTGCATCAGGGGCGAAGTAGAAAACGCAACGCTCCCGGCAGGCGGCCCGCCCAGGCCGCCTCTTCGTGGCCCGCGCCTTCATCAACAATGTAGAGTAGATTCTGATCACTGCGATACCCCTTGCGGCTGAGGAGCCGGTACATTCGCTGGGCGCTGTTCTCGTGCGTTCCGTTGTCGAGATAAACCTTGCCGGGGTTGATCGCCGCTTCGGTGACGTAATCGTAGATTGCGCCCTTGGCAAACCAGAATGAGGGACTCATAGCCCCAACAAAGCTGAACACTTCCGGATAACGAAAGAACGCATACAGGCTGATCAGGCCGCCCATCGACGACCCCATCATGCCGGTGTGGGCCTGGCCGGGCAGGGTACGAAAGCCGCGATCAATGGCGGGCTTCACCGTGTTGATAATAAAGTCCAGGTAATGCTCACCGCGCCCGCCGTGAAACTCGGCAAACGGGTTGTACTCTTTGAGCCGCTGGTCGCCAATGTTATTGAGGCCAACCACAATGGTCTCAAGGCCCTCCGACTTCAACTTCCCCAGAGTCTCATCCACCTGCCAGTCCTGCCCGGCAAAGGCCGTGGCCCGGTCGAACAGATTCTGCCCATCGTGCATATACAACACCTGATAGCGCCGGTTGTCGTCGTTGTATGACGAAGGCAAGCACACCAGCACATCGCGTTTATTGCCAAGCTCGGGGCTCAAAAACTCTTTGCCTATCTTCACGGTTCCAACGACAGTGTGCTGGCCGCCCTTCGGATAGTCTTCCCAAACAATTGTTTCTAAAGTCATAGCCTCTATTTTGGTTTCACTTTGAGTTTTGTTCAATAGCCTTCCGGAACTGCTTTCTCGGCGCGCGTGAAACGGCCGCAAGTTGCAGGGCGCGTTGACAACTCGCGCTACTGTTTCAACAGGTCGCTGGTGTATTGAACCACTTTGCCGTCCAGCGCCAGGGTCTCAATCGTCAACGGCTGGCCGGGGCCAAACAAGTTAAGCACAGCCCGGCGGGCTTCGTTTTGATCCGCCGCGCCGCGCAATCGGAGCCGGAGCGAGCCGTCGGCGAATTGGTGCAAGTTAAACTGGGTGATCGGCAGTGGGCGGAGAGCGATGGAGATGTCGATGTTGTTCACGGCCCCGCCATCTCGGGCGCGAAAGACGATGGGCAGGCGGCCTTCAAGACCGACCAGCAGGGGCGAACCCGCGTGCCTGCCTGGTGCGCCGCGAAACTCAAGGGCGGCCTGATCACCGGTGCGATAGCGAAGCAAGGGCAAAAACGGATTGAAGCCGCCACTGAGAGTCACTTCCCCGCGTTGACCCGGCTCACACGGCGAACCATCTTCGCGCAGAATTTCCACATACAGGCGAGGCTGGAGAAGAAGATAGTTGCCATCGGCGTCGGCGACCGCCACCGGCCCGGACTCGTTTAGCGAGTACACGTCCAATATCGGACAGCCGAAATGCGATTCGAGAGATCGCTTCAACCCCGGCAGAAGCATCATCGAAGTAGAGATAAGGGCCTTCGGGCGCGTCTTCAATGACAGGTCCGCCAATTCCATGAAGGCGAACGGTGTGCCGGTGTAAATCTGCGGGTTGCAGGTGTCGAGGAATTGGGCCCGGTCGGCGGAGTCGCGCCACTCGCCGGGGTTGAGGTTGATTTTGACGAAGCCCGCCTGATCCAGCACCGGCATCACCGCAGCATAAGTATAAGTGAACTTCTGACAGCAAACGTAGGCAATGGTCACTCGCTCCGGGTCGCCTTCGATAGCAATGCCGTGGGCGGCCAGGGCGGCTTGGAGAAGTGGAATGTATAGGGCCAGCGTGTCGGGATGAGTGAGAATGTCCAGCGGGTGGCCGGTGGCGCCGGACGTGTTGTAAACAATGAGATCATCGAGCGGTTGCGAGTCGGACACAAACGACCAGGAGTCGCGGTTGAGGTCGCTTCGGTCGGTGGTAGGCAGGTCAAAGAAGTTTTGCGGTTTGTCGCCGTAGCGGCGATAAAACGGGACTTCGCGGAAACACCACTCTGCGAACTCGTTGAGCCACGCCGGAACTTGCCGATATCGCCAGCGCGGCGGGGAGGCCCTGATTTCGTTGGCGAAGGCTTGGGCGCGGCGCAGGCCTTCCACCGTCACCCGGTTGTAGCCGGGGTGGGTGTAGCGCGGCGCCTGTGGATGTTCCATCAACCAGTGGAGTCGCCGATGTCCAGCCTCGGTGATTAACGGGAATCGCTTGAGGATGGCTTCGTCATGGGTCATTCGTCATTATTCCGGCATTGCCTTCATCTCTGCTTGTCGCGCCGCTTCTTCGGCCATCTTGCGGCGGATTTCGCGGGAGCGCTCTTCGGCTTTGCGAGCGGCGGCCACCACCTGCTGGCGCTCGGCGGTGTTGAGGGTGGCCAGTCGATCCTGGGCCTGGGCGGAAGTTTCTCCGGCGGGGCGCAGGTCGAGGGCCTTCAAACAGAGACGGCTCAACTCTTCACGACGATCAGGATCGTTGACGAAGTGGGTGGCCGGGGTGAGACTGGCGGCTTCGGCCAGTCCTGCGCTCAGAAATTCACAAGTCCGCATCGCGAGCGTCTTCTGTCCGCGGAACCACGGATCGTGCAAAAGCCAGCAGGTGATCAGGGTCAGGCGGAGTCGATTGCGGTCGCGTTTGATATCCTGGGTTTGGAAAGTTGTTGCTTGTTTTGGTGTCAGCGGTTCACCGCCCAGATCGCGGATCAGATCGGAGACAATGGCGGCCACCTGAGCAGAGCCGGTTGAACCGAGGCGCGGCTCGGCCAGGAAATCAGCGGGACACTCAGCCAGGCGGCGGGTAAGGGTCTCGAGCAGGGGGCCTTCGGTCATGGAGAAACTCTTTCAAACTTTCCAAAGACTTGCGTGCTTTGGCAATCGTAACACGGTTCGGCCATGCGCTGGCGTTTGCGTCCGGCGAAGCGTTGGGGCAGGTGGCGCAGATCGTCAAGGGTATGAATTTCGTTCAGCGATAGGCCGTAGTCGCTGGTGGTGAAAC
Source organism: uncultured Anaerolineales bacterium (assembly GCA_964431175.1). Classification (GTDB taxonomy): domain Bacteria; phylum Chloroflexota; class Anaerolineae; order Anaerolineales; family VGOW01; genus VGOW01. The sequence goes on along the minus strand of CAYSIV010000188.1, from coordinate 1,016 downwards.
TGCATGGAGAGATGAGGCCGCGTTCGTTGATGAAGATGAAGATTTGACCGGGAGAGCAATCGGTGATGGGTAATTGGCAATTATTGGCGGAAGCCGCCAGCCGATTTAGATAATGTTCACTGCCGAGAATTTTCAATCCTTTTTCCGCCAGGCGGGCCTGGATGCCGGGCAGAGACTCGCGAAGCCATTCAACGTCTTCGGGTCGCAGGCTGTGGTCGGGAAAGAACTCTGGCCGGTCGCGCCCGCCGAGGGCGTTGAAGGTCAGTTCTTCGATGCCCCACTCGGCTAAGGCGCAACCTAAATCTTCAAAGGCGCAAATGTTGTCGCGCATCAGAATGGTATTGACACGCAGGCGCGGGCCGTGACCGCGTTGAGCTTTGCGCTCGCGGAGTTGGGCGAGGTTGTGTTGAAGCTGAGCGAACAGACCGTTGGCGTTGCGGAGGCAATCGTGAAACGCGCTGAGGCCGTCAACGCTGAGAATGAGATGATCAAAGTCTTCGGTCAGTCGTTCGCGCACTTCTGCTGATGTGAGGCGGGTACCGTTGGTAGTGACGCCCAATCGCAAACCGAAGTTGTGTCTGAAAAAGCGGGATATTTCAAACAGAGGCGGCCACAACAATGGCTCACCGCCGAGCCAGCTCACCAGGACGTTGCGCCGGGTTTGTCGGGCGTATTCGCCCAACAACGCGCCGAAGCGCAAAACGTCGTCAGGGCTGGCGGCCACCCGCGGGCGATTTTTGAGATGGCGGCTGTACGCGCAAAAAGGGCAGGCGAGGTCGCAAGTTTCGGTGATCCGCCAGACGACGACCAATTCAGAGCCAGACACGATCTCTATGATACAATACCCGCACCCAGTTGTTGTGTTTTGTGTGCCTCTTGCCGCCGGACCCGCTTGTGGACTGACGGCAGTTTTTTTGCTATCCAGGCTTGACCCAACAATCTTATCAATAGATGGCAGACTGGCTGAGTGTGCGACTTGGCTTGTAGTTTGACCCAAAAGGACACTCAGTAATGAA
>CAYSIV010000187.1:0-12651 GCA_964431175.1 uncultured Anaerolineales bacterium | reverse complement strand
CATTGAACCGGATTGGCAAAGCCCTCAGAGAGCTAGTAGCGAAACCGGCCATATATTCTGTGACCGGTTTTCTGTTTTCATCAACACCTTAGGAGGAGTCTCATGTTTGAATCCAAACGCGCGCGACGATCTTTTTATTTCATCTTTTCATTAGCTATGCTGAGTCTACTAATGTTGATATCTGTGCTCTCTGTGGCCGCCGCCGCCGGCGATTTGGACACCGCTTTTGACACCGACCGCATGGTCACCACTAACTTCCCTGGCACTGGCACCGACCTGGGTGGGACAATCAGCGGCACGATCTATGAAGCCGATGGCGTTACACCTATCACTACCGGCGTCTGGGTCCAAGCCCTTGTTTCAAACGGGCAGTGGTTAAATGGAATCGTCAACCCGGATGGTTCCTATATCATTAACGGTTTGCCGGCCGGCGCGTACTATGTGAGCGCAGGCGGGAATGGATTTGTCCGGGAGTCTTATAACAATGCCGGCCCCAACGGCAACAGTGGCAACCTGGTCAACGTCGTGGTTGGCAGTGATACGCCTAACATTGATTTCTCACTCGACCCGGGCGGCGCGGTCAGCGGCACAGTCTATGAAGCCGATGGCCTCACCCCGATCCCATTCATCGGCGTCAACGTGGACGGGCCGGGTTACGGGTTTGGCGTTTGCGCCGACGCCAACGGCCATTTCACCTTTGACGGCATCCTCCCGCTCAACGTCGAATTGCGCACCCGGGCTTCCGTCCCCTGGCTCAATTGCGCCGGGCCGAAGACGTATGCCCAAGAGTATTGGCAAGAAGTTGCCAATTGGAACAGCGCCACCACTCTCACCCTGACGACCGCCGTCCCCAGCCTCGCCAACATCAACTTCACCCTCGACCCGGGCGGCACGATCAGCGGCATGGTGGCCGACGAAAACGGCAACCCGCTGGTCAACGCCAACGTGTGCGGCAACTTCCTCGATAACAGCGGCGGCATCGGCTGTGTCCAAACCGGCGCCGACGGCTCTTACGCCTTCCCCGGCTTGGCAACTGGCAGTTACCGGCTTGACGCCTCGGCGTCCAGCTTCGCCCGTGAGTTTTACCATGAACGCGCCTTCGCTCAACAAGCCGACCCGGTCGTGGTCACTGCCGGCGTCGAGACGCCCAACATCAACTTCACGCTGGGACCCGCTGGCACAATTTCTGGCACGGTTACCGATGCCAACGGCGAACCCCTCGCCAACATCGGGGTGGATATTGAGAACGGCGGCCAGGGCACGTGCACTGACAGCAGCGGCCATTTCACCCTGTCCCTGGCCTACGGCACCTACAAGATCGCCGCCGGGCGAAACTTCTGCGGCAACGGCAGTTACGTCGAAGAGTATTGGCCGGAGACGCCCGATCGCAATTTGGCGACGCCTCTAATCCTCTCGGCGGCCAACAACCAGGTGAGCGGGATCGACTTCACCCTTGACTTGGGTGGGACAATCAGCGGCACGATCTATGAAGCTGACGGTCTCACCCCCATTCCAGACATCGTCGTGAGCGCGGGCACGCCGAACTTTGGCATGGGCACATGCACCGATGCCAACGGCCATTACACCTTCACCGGCCTGGCCCTCGGGCTGGCCTGGCACGTGGGCGCGGCCGATGGCAACAACTGGTGCGGCGGCTCGGCCAACTATGTGCGCCAATACTGGATCGACAAACCGGATTGGACTAGCGCCGACGTGATTGTCCTGACACCCTATAACATGAATGTGAGTGGAATCGACTTCACCCTCAACCTGGGCGGCTCCTTTAGCGGTACAGTGTATGACTCGGATGGCTCAACGCCGTTGGCCGGAGCGGAGGTTTGCGCCGATGGCTATGATAGCAATTCTGGCTACGGCTGTGCCTCAACGTTGGCGGATGGCTCTTACATACTAGCCGGACTCCCGGACGGCGATTATCGCGTGCAAGCCCGCAAAGCGGGCTATGCTCAGAAGTTTTACAACAACACCTATAGCGGGGGTGCGGCCGCGCGCGTGCAAGTTCAACCTGGCCAGAATCCGAACAATATCAACTTCGTGTTGGAGCCCGGCGGGACTGTCAGCGGCACGGTGTATCAGAGCGATGGCATCACGGCCATTCCGAACATCGGCGTGAATTTGGAAGGCGATGGGTATGGGATGGGCGCCTGTGCTGATGCCAATGGAAACTACATGATCGAGAGTGTGCCGCTCAACGTGCCAGTCCGGATGCGGGCCTCAATCCCCTGGTTGACTCACTGCGCGGGAGAACCGAGCACCTACGCCCAAGAATGGTGGCAGAACGTGCCCAACTCCAACAATGCCGCTAGTATTACGCTCACCAACCTGTCGCCGGATGCCACTGGGATTGACTTCACGCTGGACGTTGGTGGCACCATCAGCGGCACGGTGTATCAGAGCGATGGCATAACGCCGATCCCGAACATTGGCGTGAACCTGGATGGCGATGGCTATGGCAAAGGCATCTGCGCCGATGCGAATGGGAACTTCTCTTTTACGGCTCTCCCCCTGAATGTGCCTTTCCGGGTCCGGGCGGGTATCCCCTGGCTCAACTGTGCCGGGCCGAAGACCTATGCCCAAGAGTTTTGGCAAGAATCTTCCAACTGGAACAGCGCCACGATTCTCACCCTGACGACCGCCGTCCCCAGCCTTTCCAACATCAACTTCACTCTCGACTTGGGCGGCACGATCAGCGGCGCGGTGGCTGACGAAAACGGCACCCCGCTGGTCAACGCCAACGTGTGCGGCAACTTCTTCGACAACAACGGCGGCGGCATCGGTTGTGTGCAAACCGGCGCTGACGGCTCCTACGCCTTCCCCGGCTTGGCAGTCGGTAGTTACCGGCTTGACGCCTCGGCCCCCGGCTTCGCTCGTGAGTTTTACCTTGAGCGCGCCTTCGCTCAAGAAGCCGACCCGGTCGTGGTCACCGCTGGCGTCGAGACGCCCAATGTCAACTTCACCCTGGCCCTGGCTGGCGCAATCTTTGGCACGGTTACCGATGCCAACGGCCAACCCCTCGCCAACATCGGGGTGGATATTGAGAACGGCGGCCAGGGTACCTGCACTGACAGCAGCGGCCATTTCACCCTGTCCCTGGCCTACGGCACCTACAAGATCGCCGCCGGGCGCAACTTCTGCGGCAACGGCAGTTACGTCGAAGAGTATTGGCAGGAGACGCCCGATCACAATTTGGCGACTCCTCTCACGCTCTCAGCGGCTAACGACCTGGTGAGCGGGATCGACTTCACCCTTGACTTGGGTGGAACGATCAGCGGCACGGTGGCAGATGAAAACGGCCAACCCATCGCCGGCGGTAATATCTGTGCGACAAGCACTGAGAACGAGGTATTCGTGATGTGTTTGGGTGTTGAGGCCGATGGCACCTACCGCATCACTGGCCTACCGACTGGAGCCTATCGAATGCACATTGACGCGCCGCCTGGCTATGTCAGCGAGTACTACGATAGTGCGTTCTTTGCTGGGCAGGCCACGCCTGTTTTGGTGACGGCTCCCGGCGAAATCACCGGCATCGATTTCAGTCTGGAAGTGGGCGGCACGATCTCCGGCACGGTCCGTGATAAGAATGGGACCCCCATCACGGGTGTCTCTGTTGGCGTCAGGCTGGAGAATCCGGCCGATGGTCAGCTTGGGCAGACGGTTTGCACGGATCCGGCCACTGGGCAATTCACTTTCTCAAATGTAGCGTTCAATGCGCCAGTGGCGGTCTCGGCGGGCTTTGCTTTCTGTGGCGCTGATATTTATGGCATCGAATACTGGCAGGAGGCAACCACCTTACAGTTGGCAGCCCCGATCACATTGACGTCGGGCGCGCCAGATGAGGTGAACATCGACTTTACCCTGTCTGATGTCCTGCCGTTTCCTGAAGTGTACACCTTCAATCTCGACGATCCGATCCTGGCCGAACTGGCCGTGCGGCAGGCGATTGCCTATGGCACGGATCGTCAGCGCATACTCGTCGATGCGTTCTTACCCAACAACGTCTTCGGCGCGCTGTTGAACTCGTACATCCCGCCAGAGTATTGGGCGGCGGCTCCGGCTTCGGCGCTTACGCTGTACCCATACGACCCGGCTCTGGCGCGGCAGATTTTAGCGAACGCTGGGTGGATTGACTCGGATAACGACGGCGTGCGCGAGAAGGGCGGACAGCGGTTAGCTCTCACGTTCCAGACGACTAACAGCGCGGCGCGCGTGGCCGCGGCTGAAATCTTCAGGCAGAACATGGCCGCCATCGGGCTTGAGATCACGGTCGAGACGATGAATCCTGGAGAATTCTTCGGTGATACCGGCCCGCTCGTGACTCGCACCTTTGATATTGCCGAGTTTGCTTGGGGAGGGGGAGCGGTGGACGATGACGAGCAGTTCCCGCTAAGTGGGTGGGTGACGGGCGATCCGCAGAACTATGGCAACTATAGCAACCCATTGGCTGATGCGGAATACACAGCTGCTCACGCGGCGACAACGCGCGAAGACAAACTGCCGCACATCGTCGAGCATCAGGTCATCCTCTCGCAGGACCTGCCAATACTGCCGTTGTTCGCGCGCCGGAGTGTTCAGCCGGTGTCTGCGCCGGAAGGCAACAACGTGACTGCCGACCCGGCTCCGAACCTGACCATCACCTTTGACTCGGTGACTCAGGGAGGCGTTGTCACCGTCATCAACACCGGGGCCAATCCGGCCGACCTGCCGCCGAACTTTGAACTGCTCGGCACAGTGTACGACGTGGGCAGCAACGTTCAGTTCACCCAGGCCACCGCATGTTTCGATTACGACGACACGGGCCTCGCGCCGAGTGATGAGGCGCAACTGAAGCTCTATCATCTTGAGAATGGCAGTTGGACAGATGTGACCGATGCTGGTTACCCCGACACAGTGGCGAACAGAATCTGCGGCACTGTTAGCAACTTCTCGCCGTTTGCAATCCTGTTCCCGACGGTTCAGCCGCCTGTGTTGGGTGCCATCAGTGCGCCAGCCAACCCGGTGCAGGTGAACACTGCAATCACTGTCACTGCACCCTTCACTGATCCCAACGCTGATGACACGCACACGGCAGCCTGGTCATGGGGCGATGGCACAACCTCAGCTGGCACAGTCAATGAAACGAGCCATATGGCGACCGGCCAGCATACGTACGCCGCTGCGGGTTTGTACACAGTGACCTTGACCCTGACCGATTCGTCCAATCTGTCAGCAGAGGCGACCTTTCAATATGTAGTTGTGTACGACCCGAATGGCGGATTTGTGACAGGCAGCGGCTGGATCACTTCGCCGGCCGGGGCCTACGTGGCTGACCCGACCTTGACTGGCAAAGCCAAGTTTGAGTTTGAGGTCAAGTATCACAAGGGCATGAATGTCCTGACTGGGGAAACCAAATTCAAGTTCAAAGCCGGCGACCTGGACTTTAAAGGTACGAGTAATCAATGGTTGGTGGTTAGAGGCGCCAAAGCACAATTCGCAGGCAGCGGAACCATCAACGGCCAGGGTGATTATGGCTTCCAGATAACAGTCATTGACGGGAAGAAGAAGAGCGGCAACGGGCCTGATCTGATTCGGATCAAGATTTGGAAGAAGGCCACCGGGCAGGTGATTTACGACAGCCAGTTGGGCGCTGTCCAGGACGCTGACCCCGCGACGGTGCTCGGCGATGGATCAATCATGATCCATAAAGTAAAAGCTGTGACTACCGGCCATCCAGGGTCGACACGTTGAAACCAGCACTAACGGTTAGTATGTTCAGCCACAAATTGGAGTGACCATAATCAGAAACGTGCCGCCTCCTGTGCCAATAGTCCAATCACAGTCCATTCCAAAGCAAGTGCCTCATCAAAGAGGCTGCCCACGGTGGTGACCATGGGCAGCCATTGGCAGTTAGGTTGCTTACTTCTTCTGGGGTGAGGGCGCTGGCTCCAGCGCTCGGAGGGGCAGCGCCTCCAGCCGGGTGTGGAAGAGGTCCTCGCCGGGGAAGTGATATTTCCCGATCAGATTCACGTGATTCAGGAACAGCGGATAAATGTGCGCGATCTGGTGATCGTGGACTGCGTGGCCAGCCGTGCGCAATTTTTCAACCGCTGCGCCGAGATAGGCCATGCTCCAAACAATAATCGCCGTCGCTAAGAGACGCAAGCACGTGATCTGATTCGCCTGGGCTTCCAGCTCACGCTCGGCCAGCGCGCCGCCGCGGCCAAACAAAAGCGCGCGCACCAGGGAATGATACGCTTCCTGTTTGTTCAAGCCGACGAGCGCCCGGCGGCGCGTCTCGCGACTTCTGGCCAGGTCAAGCAGGAAAATGGTTTTATCAATCCGGCCCACCTCTTGGAGCGCTCAAAAAAGTTTCTGCTCCGGATGATGCTTGTTGAGCTTGTGCAGTACCCGCGCCGCCGGCGCCACCCCTTTTTTCACGGGTACCATCAGCCGCAGCAAGTCATCCCAACCTTCGCAGACAGCGTGGTTGTTGATCGGCGCAGTGAAGAGTTCCTTGACGTTCGGGAATTCATCCAGGTGACGGCGCATCCGGTACAGTCGCCGCTCATTCAGGTCGCGCATACGCGGCGCGAAGCGAAAGCCCAAGAGGTGGCATAAGCCAAACACTGTATCCATATAACCATTACCATCCGAATAATGTTCAGCTGAGCGCAGGTCGGTTTCGTGGTGCAGCAATCCGTCCACGATGTGCGGCGCCTCATTCGCGGTGGATTCGATCCACTGCGAGTAGAAGGGCGCCAGTTGTCGGCCAAGTACGTGTAGGATTTCATGGACGGGCCGAACTCCGGCGAATGCGGGTTGGTTCGCGCGTAGAGCGCTCGCGCCTGGACACCGAAAGGCTGCCTATCGCTGCTAGTACACCTCGGCAGAAATAAACAAGCAGTTTCTTGGCCGAGACTGGCGCGGTCTTGGAGACCACGTCAGCCTTTAAACTGGTTAAGGACTTCCGCCGGGCTGTACTAGAGTGTGTTCCATCACCCCAGCAGAGGGAGATCGGCTGGCGGCATAAAAAATTCACCAACTCCACACAGGCCTGGCGTAGCGTGTCCTCGCGCACATACCAATCCGACACCCAGCCCAAATCGTTATAGCGCATCGTATCGACTGCCTTGCTCCTGCTCAGCAGTAATCACGTCGCATTGATTTTCGTCCCCTGGCTGGTGTTGTTGGTTGGCTGGCTCGCCTGGCAAGAACGAAACGCATCTATCCTGCGGCGGGGCGCGTGGACTCTCGCGCTTGGATTGGGATTGGCGGCGTTTTTCTGGCTTCCAGCGCTCGTAGAGCGCGATCTAGTTCACCTCCACCGCGTGCTGGAGAACCTTCTCAATTACAACAATCACTTTGTCTATTTTCAGCAACTTATCGATTCGCCGTGGGGTTATGGGTTATCGGTGTCAGGCTTGGACGACGGGATGAGCTTCGCGATCGGAATTATCCATCTGGCAATGGCGGGCTTGGCACTGCTATTGGCTCCACAGTTGCGCGCCGCTTCGAACCGGGTCTGGGTGATGGTCTCGTTTGCGGCGGTCATGGCCGGGCTGGGAGCCTTTTTCTCACTCAATACCTCGGCGTTCCTCTGGGAGCGATTGCCGCTTCTTCCATTTCTCCAGTTTCCATGGCGCTTTCACTCGCTGGTTGCCTTGTGCGCTGCATTTGTTTGCGGCTTCCCTTTCCTGCTCGTCGCACCGGAACAAAAGCGGATGGCAAATGGCTTGTCAACGATTCTGATTGGCGGGCTGCTCTTGCTCAATTTGCCCCACGCCGTGCCTGAGAAGTTCCTCGAAGTAGCGGAGTCCGATTACCTTCCGAACAATATTGCGGCCCGTTATATCGCCGACACTACCTCCAACGAGTACGAGCCAATCCAAGTCAACGAACGGCCCTCGACACCCGCTACAGAACCTTTGACCTTCCTTGCCGGGCAAGGGCAGTTTTTGGACAGCCGTCTGTCGCCCACGGCGCGGGAGTTTGTAATCGAGGTCACAGAGGCCGCCCGTCTGCGATTGAATACCTTCTACTTCCCCGGCTGGACTCTGCACGTAGACGGCGTTGAGCGGCCCATTGACTACGCCAACCCTCAAGGCGTGATGGAGTTCTCCCTCGGGCCGGGGCAACATGGGGTCAAGTTCGTTTTCGGCAATACGCCCATCAGGCTTTGGAGCACCTGGCTCTCGTGGCTGGCATTGCTGTGGCTGGCGGCGATGCCCTGGGTAGGCAGGCTCCGGTTGCCTGCCCGGTTGCGATGGTTGAACTCTTCTTGAAAACAGCGGGAAACATAAGCAAGAGTCAGGGCGTTGAGAATTGCTCTCAGCGCCCTGACTTTTTAACCCCTATTCGCCAATTGCCTGTCATTGGAGACCATGCTATTATCCTGATCAAGCGAGGGAACCCACATGGACAACATTCAACCCGGACAAATGATCGGCGCGTATCGTATCGTCAGCCAGATTGGGCAGGGCGGCATGGCCACGGTGTACAAGGCCTACCATGCGGCAATGGATCGCTACGTGGCCGTCAAAGTCTTGCCCAGGCAGTTCGCCGAAAGCGCAGAGTTCATCGGGCGCTTTCAGCAGGAGGCGCGCACCATTGCCAACCTGGAGCACCCGCACATCCTGCCCGTGTACGACTACGGCGAGAGCGGCGGCATCACCTATTTCGTGATGCGCTTCCTGGACACAGGCACCCTCAAAGAGCGCATCAAGGCCGGGCCGATGCCGCTCTCAGAAGCGGATCGATTGTTCACCCAACTGGCCGAGGCGCTGGGCTATGCCCACGACCGGGGCGTGATTCACCGCGACATGAAACCCTCCAATGTCCTGGTGGATGCGCGCGGCGGCGTCTTCCTCACCGATTTCGGCATTGCCAAACTTATGGAAGGCGCGGCCCAATTCACGGCCACGGGCGCGATCACCGGCACACCGGCCTATATGAGTCCTGAGCAGGCTCAGGGCGACAAGATTGATCTGCGCTCCGACATCTATTCGCTGGGCATCGTGTTATACGAAATGATCACCGGCCGCGTGCCGTTTGAGGCCGAGACTCCGTTGGCGGTCATCCTTAAACAACTGCAAGCGCCTCTGCCGCCGCCGTCGTCGGTGCTACCGGACATTTCGCCGGAGATCGAGCGCGTTCTGCTCAAGGCGCTCTCAAAGGACAAAGAGGTTCGCTACTCAACGTGCGGCGAATTCCTTGAAGCGTGGAAGATGGCGGTTTCGGCCAGCGACACGGTACACGCGCCCCGGCTGGAAGTTTCCCTTGAGGCGACGATGGCCGCCCCGCCTCCCGCCCTCACCGTTTCTAAAGCCAAACCCGACTCTAACAAAGAGGCGGCTTCGGCCACCAAGAAACGGACGCGAAGCGTGCCCGTTCTCCCGATCATCGCCGGTGCCGTGCTTGTGCCCATCGCCTGCATTCTATGCGCCGTCATTGTCCCGCGAGTCATAAAAAGCCCGCCGGACCAGACCGTAACCGCGCAAGCTCACCTGGCCACGCCACTCGCCCAGACGGCAGAGGCGACAACGCCTCCGCTAGTTGGCGAGGCAACGCCCACAATTGAGGCGGCTTCCGCTGGAGAGCCTGGCTGGACTTCATGGGTAGCGGGGAACACAATCTTCTCGGTCGCCGTGAACGGCGACAAAGTCTACGCGGGCGGCCTGGGCGGTATCACCGTTTGGAGTCGTTCGACCGGCGAGATCATCCAGCGATTTACGACGGCAAACGGTTTGCCTAACCCGCAAGTGAATACTGTATTTGTGGACACGGATGGCACGTTGTGGGTGGAAACGGGCTTCGGCGCAGCGCATTTTGACGGGCAGGCCTGGACAGTCTACACGGCCGGGGAGGGGCTGGACAGCGACACTGTGGCAACCTTTGAGCGCGTAGGCGACGAATTATTTGCCGGCACACAATATTCCTCCGACGGCGGCGGGCTGAATGTATTCGATGGTCAATCATGGTCGCGCTTTCCGGATTTTCCATCGGCCAATCCTGACGAACAGCCGGAGAAGCTGTCGTACTTTGTCAACGATATTTTGCCGACTGCCGACGGCGGCGGACTTTGGGTGGCTACCAACAACGGCCTGGGCTTTTACGACGGTCAAACATGGACACGTTATTCAACGGCGGACGGCTTGCCCGGCAATACCGTCATCACGTTGATGATTGACGATCAGGGTGTGCTAGACGTCGGCACTGATTTAGGCGCGGCGCAGTTCAACGGCGCAACGTTCGACCCGTTCCCGGCCGGGCCGCCGTACGGTGTCTACGGCATTGTCCAAGACAACGACAACAACGTATGGCTGTCCGGCGGCGGCGGCATCTGGCGAATCGAGTCAGGCACGCTGAAGGCGAAGGAGTTCAGCCAGCAAACCGGTGACTTGCCAATGTACAACTTATTTGGCGCGGCGAAGGACGCCGACGGCAATTTATATTTTGGCAGTGATGGCAGCGGACTGGTGCTTTACGACGGCACCGAGTTCACGGTTTGGCAAGTGCCGAATGTTCCAACGCAATATGCTTTTGGCCGCGTCCTGCCGGAGCCTGATGGACAGCTTTTGTTTGTGGAGGAATACGGCACGCGCGTTGATCGCTTCAACCCTTTTGATGAGACATGGTCACCACTCGGCGATTTGCCGTGCGAATACTGCGCGCCGATCGCCTTTGATGCGGAAGGCAAGCTGTGGGCCGGCAGTGATCTTGGGTTGTGGATCATCGGCCAAGACAACACGACTCATCTGACGACTGAACACGGCCTGCCGGCTGATCTGGTGACGAGCGTGGCCTTTGCGCCAGACGGCCATATTTGGGTTGGGACGGAGGCGGGCGTGGCTCACCTTGAAGGCGAGACGGTGACAGCCGTCTTCAATACTGAAACTGCCGGGTTCGCCGACAACCGCATTCACGCCATTTTAGCCGCCTCAGATGGTTCAATGTGGGTGGCGCTGGAGACCGGGCTGAGCCGCATGTTGCCGGATGGAAGCTGGGTGCATTACACAGCCGGAGACCCGTTTCAGGGTGAAGTGACAGTGAACGATATTGCCGAAGACCTCAGTGGGGCTATTTGGCTGGCGACACGCGGCGAAGGCGTGTATCGCTTCGTGGGCGGCGAGTGGAAACAGTTCATGCCGACCGACCCCGGGGTGAAACTGCCCCACCCCGAAGTGAATTGCGTAACGGTTGCCCCGGATGGCAATGTGTGGTTCGGCACCTACTACTCGGGCGCGGCCCGGTTCGACGGCAGTGAATGGCAGGCTTTTGATGTGGCTTCGGACGCCGGGCTGATCAACTGGAACGTCAACGACATTTATGTGGACGGGTCGGGCACGATCTGGTTTGCCACCAGCGGCGGGGTGACAAGGTACGTGCCGTGAGTCAATACCTTTCAGATAACGCGAGGAGCCAGCACGCCCACGTGCGAGCCCCGGCATGGGGATGCCTGCCTCCTCTTATCTGAAAGGTATCGTGCCATGAGTCGCTTCAAACGCTTGCCTATCTTCATCACTCTTTTCATGCTAGCCTGCGCGATGCTGGCTTGCTTAGGTGGCTCGTCGGGCCGCACTGCCACGCTATCTGAGTTACAGAACCAGGTGGAGGCCCGGGACCAGGCCGAGGACTCGTGGGCGGCGGCCAGCGATGGCCAAACGGTTGGCGTCGGCGGCGGAATCAAAACGGGAGGCGACTCGCGAGTGAGAGTGGAAACGTCCGACGGGTCGCTCATCCGAATCGGCGTGGATACCCTATTCGAGTTGGTAGAGTTGTCGGCAGTGAGCAATGATCCGGTGATCAAGTTAAAGGTTGAGGCCGGGAAAATATGGGTGGCAGTGACGAAGTCACTGGGGCAGGGGTCGTTTGAAGTCGAGACGCCGATCGGCGTTGCCACCGTGCGCGGCTCACTGATGAGTGTGGAGCAGGCCAGCGGCGGGCGGGTAAGCGTCACCTGCCTCGAGGGCGCGTGCGGCCTGCGCAATACTGCCGGCGATACCGACCTGACCCCCGGCCAACAAACCGAGATCGCCGCTTCGGGGCAAGCGCCAACCACGGCCAGGCCGATGGATCGCAACCAGCTCGAAGACTGGCTGTTGAACGTGCCCGAGGCGCAAACGGCGGCCCAACAATGGGTCAGTCAGATTCCGTTGAGCGACACTGACAAAGCAAAGTATCCGCAGTTGGCCTTCGACGGGCAAGGCACTCTACACCTCCTTTGGGAGAGCACAGCCCTGCGGCCCGGCGGCGACACCCTGCACCAGCAGAAACCGGCGGGCGGCCTGTGGTCGAGCACGACGAAACTGACAGATACTTTCGAAGGTATCTTTACAAATGATCACAGCTTGCTAGCCGGCGCCGATGGCGCGATGTGCGCCTTCTGGAGCGGGGCGACGATACTCACCGACCCAAATACGCTCGGCTTTTATCGGCGATGCCAGACGTCGGCGGGTTGGTCGGCGGCGGAGAAAGTATTTGAGGCCAGCGGAACGGCGCGTGACCACTCGCTGGCCTTGGCCCCCGACGGAACCTTGCGCGAAGTTCACATCGCCAGCACCGGCGATTTGATGTTTGGCGACACGAAACTTTCGGATGAAGAACTAGTACTACAACGAGACTTCGTATTACTACGAGACTTTAAGGTTTACACTCATG
>CAYSIV010000186.1:0-12661 GCA_964431175.1 uncultured Anaerolineales bacterium | reverse complement strand
GCCCTTCATCCCGAAAAAATGCGGCGCGCCCTCGGCCTCGACCCGGAAACGCCCATCCTGCCCTGCACCGCCTCGCACAAAACCAGCGTCCGGTTTGTCCTCAGCCAACTCGCCGAAATAATTCAATAACACTCAGCCCTTCACGAAATGCGCCGGCTGGATTGGCGCGAAGCGTCCAGCGACCCGGCGGCGGATTACAAATCCGCCGCGAGCAGATGGGGCGCCTGGCGTGATCTGCTGATAATCAATAGACTCTATCGGAAATAGCGGCCTTCGACAGGCTCAGGCCGCGGATGACAGGCTCAGGCCGCGCGCTGAGCCTGTCGAAGCGCGCACTGGCTATTTTGAATAGAGTCCAATAGATTGTCACAGATTGTTTTATGAACTCACCTTACGCAACGTCGCACCCGCGAAGCTTGTCCCCGTACAAACGGGGAACGGGTGTCCAACCTTGCCGCTCCTAGATTCCCGCCTACGCGGGAATGACACCAGAGCGGTTTGCGTAAGATGAGTTATGAATCTGTGAGCATCTGCGAAATCTGCGGATAAGTTTTGCTAGCAATCGCCGGTTGCCCTCGTTAACAAACCTCCTATTTCCCTCTTGTAAGCCTCTTACGCGGGTCAAGTATCCTGACAAGCGTAATCGATCAACTTTTTCAACCATTTAGGAGGCCACTATGTCAACCCTGGTTCGTTTCCAACCCAACCGCGATTTCCTCACCGTTCGTGATTTGATGGAGCGCATGTTCGAAGACTCGTTTGCGCCCATCAACGGCAACGGCGGCGACCGCCGACTGCCGATTGACGCTTACGCCACCGAGAATGAGATCATTGTTCAGGCCGCGTTCCCCGGCGTGAAGCCTGAAGAGGTGGAGATCAGCGTCGAAGGCGACACACTCAAGATTAGCGCCGAGTTACCGGCCCGTCTGGACGCGGAGCGCGTGGATTACACTTTCGCCGAGCGCCCTTATGGCCGCTACAGCCGGTCACTGCTGTTGAACGTGCCGGTGGAGCCGGACAAAGCCGAGGCCCACTTCGACAACGGCTTGCTGACGCTGAAACTGCCGAAGGCCGAGGCGGTGAAGCCGAAGACGATTAAAGTGAAGGTGAAGTAACGCAACAACCGCTAATCGCTGTTCACACTGAGACGCCCCAGCGGGGCGTCTCTACGAGGACAAACGAAAACATCCGAAGTCGCGAAGGCTTCGGATGTTTTGATTTGGGAAATCATTGGGGCCACTTACTTCCTTTTCTCTCTGCACTCCTCACACGGGCATAACCCTCGCAAATACTCCCATGTATAAAGCCCGTAGCGATGGCCGTCTTCCCACAACAATTGCAGGGCGTAACTGCCCACCAAATCGGCTCCGGCCAACTCGTAATGCTCGGTTGGCGTCAGGCTGAACACGTTCGGGTCGGGTGGCGCGCCCATGTTTTCGTGGCCGCCCCGGCAACTGACGCACGGGCAGGCGGCCCGCAAGCCGTCAAACGGATACTCGCTCTTGTGCCCGTCATCCCAGGGAACGATGAGTACGCGGCGGGATTTGCTGATTTGGATGGCAGTGGGTTTAGGCATTCAGAATTAGAGTTCAGAGGATTGGAGAATTAGAGAATTCTCTAATTCTCCAATCCTCTATTTCACGGCCCCGTCGTTGCCTCAAGATAATTCTCCACCGCCCAGCCGTTGCGGTTTTCGTCGGTGGGGTCGACCAGGAACCACCAGGTGAAACCGTCGGCGATGGTGGGGCCGTTGACGACTTTGAGCACTTCGCTGGGCAGGGCCAGGTAATTTGTTTCGCCGCTGAGCGACGGCGCTTGCCGCAGTTTGAGCGGGTCGCCATCGGTGCGGACGACCTGCACGAAACTGCCCAAATTGATTGAGCCGAGGTTGATGTTGGGCGGCACGGTGGCCGTGGGCGGCTCAAGGGTGGGTAGATCGGTAGAAGCGGCCCCGGTTGAACCGGGGGCCGGAGCAGGGGCGAATGTTACTACAATAAATTCCGGCGCGGAGGTGACGCGCGGCAGTGCCGGGCGGGAAACCAGGATGATGGCCCAAAGCGAGAGGCAGGTCACGGCGAGCAGGGCCGCCACAAAACCCAACGCCCACAACGGCACCGATGCTTGCCCGATCCGGTTTCGCCGCGAATAGCCGGGTTGGGTTTCTTCAGCCATCGGCCCTCGCGATCAACACCGTGATGTCGTCGAACGCTGGAGCATCGCCCTGATAGGCAAAGACGTCATTGAAGATCGCATCGCAGATTTGTTGGGCCGAGCCGTCGCGGTTCTTGTCCAGCAGAGCGATCAACCGTTCGAGGCCATAAGGCTCGTCGCCGTCCTTCACCGTGTCGGGCACACCATCGCTGTACATGATCAGCGTGTCGCCAGGGGCCAGGGTGACCTCGCGCTCCTCAAGCGTTAACCCTTCCAGCATTCCCAGGAAGCGGCCCTCGGCGTCAATTTCAGTGTAACCGCTCTCGTTGTGTCGCAAAAGCAAGGGCCTGTCCTGCCCGGCCCGCACGTAACGCAAGCGACCGGTGGCCGGGGTGAGGACGCCGTAAAACGCGGTGACAAACATGTTGGAGTTGGCCGACATCTCGAGGAGCCAGCGATGCACGCCGAGCGCCACCGCTTGCGGCGAGAGACTGCGGCGCGACTCGGGCAGGAATAAACTGCGAGTCACGGCCATGAACAAGGCGGCGTGGATCGACTTATCGGAAACGTCGGCCATGAGCAGGCCGATGTGCTCATCGTCAACCTGAATCACATCGTACAAGTCGCCGCCAATCGTCCGCGCCGGCACATTGCGCCCGGCAAACGTCCAGCCTTTCACGCTGGGGAAAACGGTGGGAAGTAAACTCTGTTGCAATTCGGCGGCGATCTCAAGTTCGTGCTCCAGCTTCTCTTTCGCCACAATCTCAGCCTGGGCCGCCTTGAGGTCGGCGTAGGCTTTGGCCAGTTCGACGTTCTTGTGAGTCAGGTCGGCAATCGAGGCCTTGTCGGAAGCGCGCAGGTTGGCGGTGATGCCGCGCAAGAGCGAGATCGCCACCGACGGATTCTTCTTGAGCAGGCTGTTGAACACGTCCTCGGAAAACTCCAGCACCGTCGTGTCGTCAATCGTCGAGACGGAGGCCGCGCGCGGTTTGTTTTCAATCAGACCCATCTCGCCAAAGAATTGCCCGGCCCCAGCCGTGGAGAGGTGGCGCGTGCCGCCATCGCCCAGTTGGTGGGTGATAGCGACCATTCCATCCACCAAAATGTAAAATACATGTTCAACGTTGCCTTCGCGGCACAAGACCGTGCCGGGCGGGTAGGCGCGCCGCTCGGCGGCAATGGCCAATGCCGCCGCTTCTTCTTCATCGAGACCCACAAATACCTGGCGGATGATTTCAGTAGAGTCAGTCATGATCGTTTGGGTTTTTTCTTTGTAGCCGGTTTCTTTTTAGCGGCGACTTTTTTCCTGGCGAGCGCTTTGGGTTTAGGGAGAGCCGCCACCACCGGGGCGGCACTCTCAATAGTCGCCTTGGCCCGGCCCGCCAGCCATTTCTTCAGCCGATCCGTCGGCCAGGTGTTGATCACATCCGCCGCCGTCACCCAGCCGCGCCGGGCCGTGGCCACGCCGAACTCGGCTAAAGCAAAATCACTTGGGTGATGCGCGTCGGTGTCGATGGCGAGCGGGATTCCCATTTCAATTGCCCGCCGAGAGTATACATCGTCTAAATCCAGTCGCATAGGATGAGCGTTGATCTCCAACGCCACACCCGTTTCAACGGCGGCGGCCAGCACCGCGTCCATGTCCAGGTCTGCGCCTTCGCGGTCGGGGATGAGGCGGCCGGTAGGGTGGCCGATGATGTCCACGTGCGGACTGCGGATGGCATTGAGCAGGCGTTGGGTCACCTGCTCGCGCGGCTGGCGCAGACTGGTGTGAAGCGAGGCCACGACGATGTCGAGCGAGGCCAGCACCTCATCTGAATAGTCAAGTGTGCCATCGGCGCGAATTTCGACCTCAGCGCCTTGCAGGAGCAAAATTGAGTCGCCAAACTCACGTTGAACTTTGTCAATCTCGCGCCGCTGTTCGCGCAGACGTTCCGGGGTCAGGCCGCCAGTGACACCGAGACTCTGGGAGTGGTCGGTGACGGCTAACACTTTGAGACCACGGGCGCGGGCCGACTCGGCCATTTGCTTGATCGAAGCCCGGCCATCGCTCCAGGTCGAATGCGAGTGCAGGTCGGCTTTCAAGTCTTTTGTTTCAATCAAATCAGGCAGTTTGTTTTTGAGGGCGGCCTGCACCTCGCCGCGATCTTCGCGCAGTTCAGGCGGGATGTAGGGCAGGCCGAGGGCGGCGTATACTTCGGCCTCGGTGGCGCACAAAATCTCTTTGCCGTTTTTCTTCGTGAGCGCGTGCTCGGAGAGCGAGAGGCCTTTGTCGAGCGCGATCTCGCGCAGGCGGACGTTGTGATCCTTCGAGCCGGTGGCGTATTGCAGGGCCGTGCCAAATTTTTCGGGGCGGTGCACCCACAACTGCGCCCTCATGCCGTTTTGAAATTCGACCGACGATTTGGTGGAGCCTTGCCCGACGATGCGGGCCACTTCTTTTTGCGAGACGAAGGCCTTCATCACCGGCTCCGGGTCGGCGGAGGCCACCAGCAGATCAAGATCGCCGACAGTTGATTTCATGCGCCGCAGACTGCCGGCGGCTTCGGCGGCGACCACGCCCTTGATGCTTCGCAACATCGCCAGAATGTCGCGGGCGATGGGCAGAGCCTGGCCGAGCGGCGTGCGGCCACTGCGGCGGGAGAGGGCCTCGATGCCCTCCAGAATCTTCGTCTCCGACTTTTCGCCCATGCCGGGCATGCCGCGCAACTTGCCCGCCCCGGCCGCCGCCTTCAGCGCCTCAACCGTGGTGATATCGAGTTGCTTCCAGAACATGGCCACCTTTTTGGGGCCGAGGCCCGGCACTTTTAGCACCTCAATCAGCGAGGCCGGTATTTCCTTCTTGAGCTTCTCAAAAAATTCGAGCTGGCCGGTGGAGAGCAGTTCGTCAATCTTTTCGGCGATGGCCTGGCCCACGCCCGGAATCTCACGCAAGCCCTTGACGCCGCCCTCGCGCCACACATCGTTCACGCTCCGCCCGTGCTCGGTCAGCGTCTCCGCCGCCCGGCGGTAAGCCAGAATCTTGTAGATGATCTCGCCTTTGATTTCGAGCAGATCGGCGATGGAGGAGAAAATGTCGGCAAGTTCTTTGTTAGTCATTGCTTTATTTCACCGCAAAGACGCCAAGAGCGCGAAGTTATTATTATTTTCTCTTTGCGTCCTTCGCGCCTTCGCGGTTCCATTCTTTACGGCCCACCAAAGTCCTGCGTCAGCACCCAACCCAGGCCGTTCCAGGTAATGCCGACGCCTATGGAAGTATAACCAGAATTCAGGATGTTGGCGCGGTGCGGCGAGTCGCCCATGAACCAGATGACGGCCAAACCCGGAAAGTCGGCCAGCGAGCCGCGCCCGCTCCAGTAAATGTTCTCACCAGCCCGCCCAAAGCCCGAGGCCGTGATAGCCTCACTCGCCAGATGTATGCCCGTCGCCGGATCATTGTGGCCGAAATAGTCTCTTGCCACCATGTCCGTCGAACGCGAGCGGGCAATACTCATGATCGTCTCGTCGCGCAACAGCGGCGGCAAACCGTAAAGCGTGCGCTGGGCGTTGGTGAGGTCAATGATGGCCTGCTCGACGCTGGCAACATCCGAGGCTGGTTGAGCGACGAGGGTTGCCAGGGCAGTAGCAGTCGGTGAAACCGCTGTTGGCAGGGGAAGCGTTGGCTGTACCTGAACGGCGTTGCTTGACGGCTGGATCGCCGCCGGAGGCCGGGGCGGGGCGGTGGCGGGAACAGCAAGGAGAGTAGGCGCGGCTGGCGCGAGAGTTGCCGTCGGCGGGACCGGGGAAGCAGTTTCCGTTGGCGTGAAGATGTCACGAAAGGGCAGAACCTCTTCCGTGGCCGTGCCAATCACTTCCGGCGACGGCGTGGGCGTGATGAAGATGATTTGCGGCTCGCGAGTCGGCTCGGGCGCGGCGGAGGCGCAGGCAGTCATGAGCAAAGCCAAGAGCAAAAACCGGAATTTCACTCGAATATTATAGCTTGACGTTGATCATGATTTGCCCGCCAGTTCCTTCGCCTTCTCTGCCGACTTCTTGATCGCCAGCATCAAGCCGCCCGCAGGGTTGCCAAGCGTCGCGATGACGACATCGAGGATGTCCGGGGCCATGCGGCTAATATTGCACAGGTGGCGGTCTATGAAACCCTCGTCCGACGTTTCGCCTTTCCCCTCGACGTGCATTTGCAGTTCCTTCACTTCCGCCTTGAGATACGCTTTCGTCTCCGCATCCGTTTTGGGGCGAGTGTCAATGGCGGCGTTGAGGGCGGTGAACAGCCTGGTCACCTCCTCCAGGCTTGGGCCGACGGTGATATTTTGATCGCGGCCAATGAAGGTGTAGGTTTGGATGTTGGGCCCGCCGCCAGTGTTGATATACTGGACTGTCGCGCCCTCGACTGACTCGTTGTTTTTCTTTTTTATGCTCATGTGTCCTCCTAAAAAATATTTTTGCATGGAAGATACAGCCACCCACCTCAACCAGAAATCAGCACTCAAAATCCAGAATCCGGATGCTATCTCTGCCGGTTCGCTCTCGGCTTGCGCCACCTTCGTTTCATCCGCTTTCAACTCAGCCGCCGCTTCGCGGATTAGCCAGCGCACCACGTCAGATTGCGAACACTGGAGACGTTCGGCCAGGGCCGCTAATATGCGCCGCTCTTCACTGTCGCAGAGAAAGGTAAATCGTTTGTCTTTCGCCATAAAACATCACTCCCAAAGTCGGCTGATTGATTGCCTGCTTCGAGAGTGATGGTAAAACCGTTATGTGGTTGTTGATATGGGGGGAAGTCGGCGAGTTTCCCCTACACTGAGGCTATGCCGTTCGCTTTTTGAGTTTCACGGCCTTCTGTTCTTTGTTTATCTTTCTACCTCGCCAGGTTTTCAGGGTATCAATTACCTTCCGCCTTGTAACAGGATAGTTCTTGCTAACCTCCAACGGTGGCAAACCATTGGCGATTCGATCTAAACCTTCCTGCCACAGAGATTCTATTTTATGATCCTCCAACCGAATCGCCTTCAGCAACTGCCGTATTATTGCAATCTCTGTCGCCATTGCACTTTCGCTCAAGATTCTTTGTTGCCAATGCTCCCAGCCTACCATGATCGTGTTGGCTTTTTGCCAGTGTTTGAAAGCAACTTTCAGATGGTCGGCCACTTCGCAATTTATCCAATCGGCAAGTTTTTGGTAGCTTTCGCCGCGCTCTGACCGTCTCCCGAGTTTTTCTAAGAAACGCTCGTTGTAAGTTCCAAATCCCTGATACTTCAACAGTCGCTCGCGCCACTGCAAAGCGAGCGGGATGGCTTTCTCAAGAGTCTCGTGCTTGGTTTGCTCCCCAACTGCGATCATAACTTGCAGATACCCGTTATTATCAACTACTACAATGTTGGCATCCCTTGCACTGAGTCCGAAATCTTCACCTACAAAGTTTTGCAAGTCCCGATTGGCTTCCAAGAACTGTTTTACTTTTTCAGTTTCGTCCATCTCACACACCTCACAACAAAAAAAGCCGCCCACGTCTCTTGACGCAAGCGGCTTTCATCGTGCTATACTTCGCACTGCCAGCCGCTTGCATCGGCGTGGTTATGCTCCGCGATGTGATCAGCATCGGCGGGGCATTTTATTTATTCTACTATGACTCCTCATCAGCCAGCGCCGCATTTACCGCTCGCTTCGCTCCTAGCCCGGCGTTTTGGATGTAACCACGCACCAACCGCAAATCCTTATGCCCAGTCATACTCATGATGTCGCCTCGTGTGCGCCCTTCGTCGCCGCAGATGTGATAAAGCCACTTCTGAGACCGTGACCGCCAAAGAGATACAAACGCCGCCAGCGGACTTGCTGACGGCGACGGTGACTCACGGTTTGCGCTCGGCATGCCTTGTTGAAAGACATGTATATTACATGACTTTACCTTCGAGTTCTGACCCTGCCGTTTATATCAACCTCGATGTAAATCTGTTCGTCACGCTTCGTCAAATACCACGCCAGATAGAAAATCCATCCGATCAGCAAAAACGCCCATATCAAAAACCATAGGCACGAAAACCGCTTCGGCCTCACTAATTGGGCGGTTGTGTCTGTTTGGCTGATGACACGATAGTCCTGCCTAATGTATTTGTTAATTTCGCGCTGTAGTATCTCTCGTCGTTGCTCAATAGATAACCCACGAGAAGGCGAAGGCTGGGCGTGTGCAGTTTGAACCGGTTGATATTGTATTGGCGCAGGCTGCGGTGATGAGGATTGAACAGGCCTATATTCAGGTGACGTGGGCTGAGGGGGCAATTGTTGGGATAGATTGGTTTTAGTCTGGATATGGACAGGTGGTGGAGGTGCAGATGCAGGCATCACGGCGGCTGGCCCTTCAGTTTCCATTTTTGCTTTCCGATTTCGTAGCAAGCCTATAGCCCCGCCAGCAATTGCTATTGCTACACCTCCACACAGCATAAGCGCGGTCATCAGTGAGAGAAAACCTGCTAAGTTGTAGCCTGCTGTCCCTTTTTCTGCGCCCGGTAGTATTCCTCCGGCAATTATTATGCCTACACAACCGAAGATTGTTATCAATGCGCCGCCGCCTATTAGGTATCTTGGGCCATGCGGCCCACGAACTTCCTGCATAATCTTTGAGAAGATGTTGGCGTTGTCTTCTGGGAGTCGATCAACAGTCAAGTCCCGCCCACAATGCCGACATGTGGTAGCGGTCTCCTCTATTTCCATGGCACAGTAGGGACACTTCTTAGTAATTACGGTTTGATCTTGTGCCGTGAAAGTTGGTGGGTTAGGAGATATAGTCGAAGTTTGTGGAGCGGGCGTTTCTTGACGCGATCGTAAAACATCTAACGCCCGCTGAATTTTTGGATTATTGGGATTATGTTTTGAGCCAAGTTCCAAAGCCATTAATTTTCGCTGGTCATCAGGCCAGGTATCAGCATACCAAAGCCAAGCTATGATGTTCTGCTGGTCAGTTTCAATCAATGACTTCAGTAAATTTCTGGCCTCAATTTTCTGGCCAGCCTTTGCAAGCGCGATTGCTTGATTTAGGATGTTCTCTGACATATTAGCCCTCCTTACCGACGGCAATTATTATTAGGCGGTTGCAAGTGATACAGATGCTTACCGAGTATTTGTGGTAGGGCCGTATCGGGCAAAGATGACGCCGCGATCAGCGCCAAACAAGCCAATGCCAGTAGGGAATAGCACGAGTGCTTCATTGTCCCATCCTCCCTTTGCGGTAATGGAAGCTGCGTCACCTCATTCTATGACTTTTCTCGCCCTAACACAAAAGGCCGTAGGGTCTACCAGGTGCAGGCAAAGGGTGATCACATCGCTTGACAGGGTGAGCGCCCGGTGTAGGATCGGTAGTTGCGGGCCTCGGATAGCGCCTGAACGGATCGCCAACGCCGGCCCACCCGGGCCGGGGGAACGGCGGTCATAAAACAAAAGGAGACTAAAATGGCAGAAAGCGTTTACAAGGTGATCGAGTTGGTTGGAACCAGCACCGAGTCATGGGAGAAAGCGGCGGCGGCCGCGGTGGAGCGGGCCGCCCAAAGCGTGCGCGACCTTCGCGTCGCCGAGGTCGTCCAGTTGGATATGCAGATCGAAGACGGCAAGGTGAATCTCTATCGGGCGAAGGTAAAACTTTCCTTTAAATACGAAAGCCACGAGTGAATCGAAGTCTGGGCCGCCATAGAACGCCTTGAGCCGTTGCGCCGCCGCGCGCGAATCGCAAACGACTGCGAGTGTTGACCGGAACGGAATTTGACCATGCCCCTAGTGGAAGTCCTCGGCAATATGCACATGCACACCCCGTACTCCGACGGCGAGTGGTATCACGCCGACATTGCTCAGGCCGCGATCCGGGCCGGACTGGACTTCATCATCGTCACCGACCACAATGTGTGGGTGCAAGGCGTCCCGCCCTATCATTGCAGTGACGATGGCAAGAAGAAGGTGTTGGTGCTCACAGGCGAAGAAGTGCATGATCAGGCGCTCCAGCCGCAGAGTAATCACTTGCTGGTTTACAACGCGCGGCGCGAGCTGGCCGCCCTGGCCCACGATCCGCAACTTCTGCTCGACGGCGTAAATGAGGCGAAGGGCATGGCGTTCCTGGCCCACCCGTTTGATTACGGCGCGCCTCTTATTAACTATGAGCCTATTCACTGGCGGCGCTGGGACGTAAGCGGTTTCCACGGCCTTGAGATTTGGAATTACCTGAGCGAGTTCGCCGGGTTGGTCACGTCGCCCTCGGCGGCAATCAAATTTGCTACCAACCCGGAGTTGGGCATCAAAGGGCCGCATCCGCACACGCTGAAGAAGTGGGATGAGTTGATGGCGACGGGCCAGCGCCTTGTGGGCATCGGCAACTCGGACGCGCACGGCACGACCTATCGCAAATGGGGGCGCTCTGCCGTCATCTTTCCCTACGAGCACTGCTTCCGCGCCGTCAACACGCACCTGCTCGCCCCCGACTCGTTGAACGGCGATTACGACCATGATTGCAGTTTGATTTACAACGCCCTGCGCGACGGCCACTGTTTTGTGGGCTACGACACGCCCGCGCCTACAAAAGGTTTTCGTTTTTCGGCGCAGGGCGATAAGGCGACTGTCATTATGGGCGACGAGATTCCGGGCGGGGCCGGAGTCACCCTGCAGGTTTCAGCGCCGGCCAAGGCCGAGATTCGGCTGGTGGGCAATGGCCGGGTCGTCGCCAAAAGGGATAACGAGACTCATCTCACTCACATCACCGCCGAGCCGGGCGCGTATCGCGTCGAAGCTTACATCCAGTTCAAGGGCCAGCCGCGCGGCTGGATCTTCAGCAACCCGATTTACGTCCGGTGAGCGACGAAGGACGAAAGACGGAGGACGAAGGTTTTCGTCTTTCGGCGGTCGTCCTTCGTCCATCTTTCTATGTTCACCTCACCACCTGATCCGCTTGCCTTCAACACCCGCGTCTGGGAGATCGTCCGCCAGATTCCGCGCGGCAAAGTTTGCGCCTACGGCCAAATTGCGATGATGATTCCACTGCCGGAGGGCGTGGAGGCCAATGAGTATCGGGCGGTGGGCGCGCGCTGGGTTGGGGCGGCCATGGCCGCCTGCCCGGATGATGTGCCCTGGCAGAGGGTGATCAACGCCCAGGGCAAGGTGAGCATCCGTCGGGGCGGCGGCCAACTCCGACAGCGACAGCTTCTCGAAGAAGAAGGCGTGGAGTTTGATGATCATGATCGGGTTGATTTGAAAAAATACGGGTGGACGGGGTCGCCGCCTGATGCCGACCACCCCCGACTCTTGTAAGAGGCTGTTTTTGTGGCGCGAAGTCACTGCTCAGCCCGATCACTAAAGAACAACGGATTCGCCGAATTTAACGGATCGATCCGCTCAATTCGGGTGATCCGTTGTTCTCAATGATGCGCCAACGCCGAACGCCTGGGCAGATACGGCGCGAATTGCCAATTCGCGCTACAACATCTAAACGGACGTCACAAAACGTCCGTTTTTTGTCATCGGTATGTTAGAATATATGTTCTCCGAAGAGGTTTACGCTATGCCACCCTTTGAACTTGTCTCTGAATTTCAACCGACTGGCGATCAGCCCGATGCAATTGTGAAGCTGGTGGAAGGCATCAATATCGGCGAACGGGATCAAATTTTGCTGGGTGCGACAGGAACTGGTAAAACATTTTCGATCGCCAACGTCATCGCCCAAACCCAGCGGCCAACGCTGATCATGGCCCACAACAAAACGCTGGCCGCCCAACTCTACGCCGAGTTCAAAGACTTCTTTCCCCGGAACGCGGTCGAATACTTCGTCTCCTACTACGACTACTATCAGCCCGAAGCCTACGTCCCCCGCCACGACTTGTACATCGAGAAGGAAACACAGATCAACGAGGAGATCGAGCGGTTGCGGCTGGCGGCGACGGCGTCGCTGGTTTCGCGCAAAGACGCGATCATCGTCGCCTCGGTCTCGTGCATTTATGGCCTGGCAAATCCCGAGTCGTATTCCAAAGGCGTCATTCATTTGGAAGAGGGCCAGGCCCTGCGCCGCAACGCGCTTTTGCGACATCTGGTGGACAGCCAGTATCAACGCAACGACACCGAGCTCAAGCTGGGCACGTTCCGGGTGCGCGGCGACACCCTGGAAGTGATGCCCGCCTACGCCGAAACCGTTTACCGGATTTCTTACTTTGGCGACGAGATTGAGCGGATGATCGAGCTTAACCCGGTGACCGGCGAATTGCTGGCCGAGCACAAGCAGTTGGAAATCTTCCCGGCCCGCCACTTTCTGGCCGAAGAAGACCACCTCAAGCAAGCCATCGCCGACATCGAAGCCGAGCTGGAGGACCAAATCAAGGTCTTCAAGAGTCAGGAGAAATATCTGGAGGCGCAACGCATCGAACAGCGAACGCGCTACGATTTGGAAATGTTGCGCGAGGTGGGCTACTGCTCCGGCATCGAGAATTACTCGCGCCACATGGATCAGCGCGCCGCCGGAAGCCCGCCCTCGACGCTGGTGGATTAC
>CAYSIV010000185.1:7299-12787 GCA_964431175.1 uncultured Anaerolineales bacterium | reverse complement strand
ATTTTGCCTGTTGCTGAGATTGAGCCTGTGTTCTATCCCCTAATACCCATCGGGTGTGAGGTCGCCGCAGGAACCGGTGCTATTGACAATCTCTTCATTAGCCATCGGGGCTACTTGGCGCTGGTAGAAACGAAACTCTGGCGTAACCCTGAAGCGAAGCGAGAAGTTGTGGCTCAAGCTATTGATTATGGCAGTGCCATATCAAAGTGGAGCTATTCTAGATTGGATAATGTGGCCAGGGACTACACCAAGAAATACGAGAATCAACAGCTCAGTTTGGTGGACTGGGTTGAGCAACAGCATGGCCCGGTGGAGGCTGGCCGTGATTTCTTCGAGGAAACAGTTGCTAAGAATCTCAGATTGGGACGGTTCCTCATTTTGATTGTGGGTGACAAGATACGACAATCTGTGATTGAGATGTTGGACTACGTCAACAAATATCCTCATCTGGCCGCCGATTTGGCTCTTGTTCAATTGAGTTGTTACAAATGGAAATCTAAAAGCCAGTGGCCATTGCTCGTCGTTCCCAATATCATTGCTCGTACACAAATTGTTGAACGATCAGTCATCCAGGTTACAGTGAAGCGGGAAGGGGATTACGACGTTGATGCCCGCCAGGAAGGAGCAGGTGAAAAGGGGAAAAGGTCTGTGAGAGTGACTTTGAACGAAGAAGCCTTTTGGGAGTTGCTGAAAGAACAAGCCCCAGATAGATATGAAACTGCCCGCCGTCTGATTGACGTATATCGGCAGAGGGAAGGAATCACGGTTGAACCAAAAGAGGGCTCAATAGTTGTAAGGTTGGACGTTCACGATACCGGCCAGCAAGTATCTGTCTTTTTCATCGACAAGTATGCCTATCTGCATTGCTGGCCGAATACCATTGGAGATCAACTTATAAGGGCAGGGTTGAGCCGAAACTTAGCCGAGCTGTATAAAACTGATATGGGAAAGATCCTTAAGCAGGGGAAAAAGAAACAAGACTTCGCACACCCTATTGGAGAAGTAAACACCCAAGATTTCGCTGCCGCAGTTGATGCCTTGATTGAGAAGATACGCCTTGCTGAATCGAACGAATAATAGACCCCCTCTCTACGCGGGTCTGATCCAGTCCGTCGAACCGGACTCCCTCGCCGCCTCTCTGGGCCTGCGCCCCGGCGACGAGGTGCTTGCCGTCAACGGCCATCCCGTCGAGGACGTGATTGACGTTCAGTTTTATGCGGCGGAGGATCGGGTTGAGATCGGCTATCGGCGCGGGGGCGATATGCGATATGCGATAGGCGATAGGCGCGAAGGCCAGCCCCTCGGCATTGAGTTCACCCATCCCACCTTCGACATTGACATCCGCCGCTGCAACAACCTGTGCCCGTTCTGCTTCGTCTTGCAGACCGCGCCGCGCATGAGGCGCACGCTGTACATCAAAGACGACGACTATCGCTATTCTTTTCTCTACGGCCACTTCGTAACCCTCACCAACCTGAGCGAGCACGATTGGGCGCGACTCGAAGAGCAACGCCTCTCGCCACTTTACGTTTCGGTTCATGCCACCGATCTTGAAGTTCGCCGCAGGTGCCTGGCCAACAAAACTGCGCCCGAGGTGATGAAACAGTTGCGCTGGCTGGGCCAGCGCGGCATTGAGTGCCATACCCAGCTTGTCGTCACCCCTGGCCTTAACGACGGCCCGATTCTTGAGCAGTCCATTCGCGACCTGGCCAAATTGTATCCCACTGTTCAATCTATCAGCGTGGCCCCGGTCGGCCTCACCAAGCATCACAAGTACGGCTACCGGCCCAACACCGTCACCGAGTGCAACGCAGTGCTGGATACAGTCGAAAAGTGGCAGGCCCGCTTTCTCCAAAAATTCGGTGTTCGTTTCGTCCACGCCACCGACGAGTGGTATCTGGCCACGGGCCGCCCACTGCCGCCCATTAAGAATCTCGACGGGCTGGCGCTCGAAGAGAATGGATTGGGGCAGGTGAGGCGGTTTTTGAATGCGTGGCGGCGGGAAAAGAAAGAAATCAAATCCCAGGCACAGCCCGCCAAAAAGCGGCGAAATCTCAAAATCCCAATTTCCAAATCCAAAATCCAAAAGGGGATGAAGGCGACGTTGGTGAGCGGCACATTGTTTGCGCCCGTGCTGGCGAAGGCGGCGCGAGAGTTCGACCAAATTGCCGGGACCAGGTTGGCGGTGTCCCCGGTGATCAACGAGCGGCTTGGCGAGACAATCACGGTCGCCGGACTGCTGATGGGCAAGGATGTTATCCAGCAACTCAAAGATCGCGACCTGGGCGAGTTTGTCGTCCTGCCGCGCGTGATGTTCGATCACCCGCAGGGCATCAGCCTCGACGATGTTTCACCGCTCGATATTGCCCGCGCCCTCAATTGCCCGGTCTTTCTGGCCGACCTGATGGGCGACGTGCTCGACGCCTTTACCGGCCACAACACGCTCCTGTTTCGGCCCGACGACTCCATTGCGCTCGAAGTGATGCGCGACGGCGGTTGGGCGGTTGAAAAATATCTATGAAGTTCTCAAAGCGGGTCAAACCACGGGCCGTCGGCCCGTTCACTGTTCTGGCTGTCACTCTCTTTCTCGGCGGCGGCCTCTTGGCCGTCATCGTCGGTTTGTTTTTGGTCACGCGTTCGGCCAGAGCGCACGCGCCCCTCATTACCGCCTCCATTTCCACTTACACGGCGGCTCCCCCGACCTCCACGCCCACGCCGCTTACGGTTGGCGACATTCCGACTTTAGCTCCGCTGACGGTGACTCCGGTTCTGAATGATCCGCGCCCGGCGACAAATACGCCGACTCCGGTTTTGCGGCCGACCGGTTACTACGCCGCCCCCGCCAATCCGACCCCGATCCCGACTCCTGTTTTGCCCGAAGCCGCTGCGTTTCCATCGTCGTGCGACGGGCCGGGGCGGATGAACATTCTGGTGATCGGCATGGATGGTCGTTCAGCCAACTACGAACGGGCGGCGCGGGCCGATGCGCTGGCGGTGGTGGGCGTGAACTTCGGCGACCGCACGGCGCAAATTCTTTCGCTCCCGCGCGATCTGTGGGTGCAAATTCCCGAATACGGCAGTAACCCATTGCATGAGAATCGAATCAATGTGGCGTATGCCCTCGGCCAGCAATATGACTATCCGGGCGGCGGGCCGGCGTTTCAGGCGCTGGCCGTCTCGCAGAACTTTGGTTTGCGGATTGATCGCACCGTGGTGTTGAACTTCTCGACGTTCGAGCAAGCGGTGGATGCCATTGGCGGAGTTGATATTGAAGTGTCGCGCGCGATCCGCGACGAGAAATACCCCGACGATTTTGGGGGCACCCTGGTTCTGGAGATTCCCGCCGGCTGGGTCCACATGGATGGCCGCACGGCGTTGATGTACGCCCGCACCCGCCACCAGGACAGCGACTTTGGCCGGATGCGCCGCCAGCAACAGGTGTTGATGGCGATCCGTGACCGACTGCTCACGCCGGAAACGATAGTGGCCCTGCCCGCACTGGCGCAGTTGATGTACAACTCGGTGCGCACCGATTTGACGCTGGACGAGGTGGGCCTGCTGGGCTGTGTCGGGCCGCAAATTCCGGGCGAGTCGATCACCCGGCTGGTGATGGACTTGAAGATGGTGGAGCCTTTCACCACTGAGTCCGGAGCGCAGGTGCTGAGGCCGAAGATGGATGTGATACTGCCTTTGCTGGAGGCGTTTAGCACCGGGCAGTGAGTCCACCGCAAAGACGCAACCCCGCGAAGAGAAGCGGGGCAGGCGGACGCAAAGTTTTTTTGTTGAGGTGAGTCAAGCGTCCTGAGCGGAGGCGAGTGTTGTTCTCGCCGTAGTCGAAGGACGCGGCCCATCGCGCGAAACCCGCACCCTTCGACTGCGTTCCGCGAACAGCACGCGGAACTCCGCTCAGGGTGCTTCCAACGTGAAAGGTGAAGAATGAAAGTCCTCATCCTCGGCGGCACGGTCTTTCTTGGGCGGCACACGGTTGAAGTGGCGCTGGCGCGCGGGCACGAGGTGACGCTGTTCAACCGCGGCCAGCACAACCCGGAGCTGTTCCCGGATGTTGAGAAATTGCGCGGCCATCGCGCTGGCGATTTATCCGCCTTGCGCGACCGGATGTGGGATGCCGCCGTTGACACCTGCGGCTACATGCCGCGCATCGTCCGCGCCTCGGCGGAACTGCTGGCCCAGGCGGTCGAGCGCTACGTTTTCATCTCCAGCATCTCGGTTTACCGCGAGTTGGATAAAGCGCCGGGGCTGGACGAGAACTCGCCAGTGGGCAAGCTTGAAGATGAGACGGTTGAAGAGATTACGGGCGAATCCTATGGCCCGCTCAAGGCGCTGTGCGAGCAAGCCGCCGAACAGGCCCTGCCGGGCCGGGCGCTCAACATCCGCCCCGGCCTGATCGTCGGCCCCAACGACCCGACCGACCGATTTACCTACTGGCCGGTTCGCGTGGCTCAGGGCGGCGGCGTGTTAGCCCCCGGCGGCCCAAACTGGCGCACGCAAGTGTTGCTGTACGACGACCCGGCCCAGCGGCAGGTGATTGGCGATGCGGTGGATGACACCGTCGTCACCACCATCACTTTTGACGGCGGCGTGCCGGTGGCGGTGGATGGCCCCGGCACCAGCGATAGTTCGACCACGTTTGTGGGTGAGGGCATCAATCCCTCTGTCGTCACCGACCCGAATCAAAACGTCACCACCCGGCAGTGGGCCGGCGGCAGCAACCTGGCCGGCGTCACCGACGCGCTCGGCAACTCGACGACGATGACCTACGACGCGCTCAACCAGGTGACGGAGACGACCGACGACTTCGGGCGCAAGACGGTCTACACCTACAGCGGCACCCTGCTGACGGCGATGACGGCCAACTACGTGAACGGCATTTACGACCCGGCCTTCCCCGACGAAGACCTGACGACCACTTACACTTACACGACACCCGCCGACACGCCCGAACCGCCAAACCTGCTCCGGGCGCAAACCGACCCGCGCGGCATCATTACCCGCACCACCTACACTGCCCAAGGCCAGCGTGAGTCCGTCACGGCCAATTACGTGAATGGCATTTACGCCCCGGCCTTCCCGGATGAAGACCTGACGGCGTCGTACACCTACGACCCGCAGGGGCGGATGCTGACGATGACGGATCCGATCAGCCGGGTGACGAAGAACGACTACGATGCGGCAGGCAACCTCACCAAAGTCACTCGCAACTACGTCAACGGCGTTTTCGACCCGGCCTTTCCCCACGAAGACCTGTTCACCAGCTACGGTTACGACAGCGCCGGGCGGTTGACGAAGACGACGGACGTGCTGGGCCGCGCCGACTGGACGTGCTATGACACTGCCGGGCGGGTTGTGAAGACGATTCAGAATGCGAGCGTCGCCGACCCGTGTGTCAGTTACACGCCCAGCGCCGACCCGGCCTTCGACCGCATCTCCACCACGACTTATGACGGCGACAGCAATGTGATTGCGACCA
>CAYSIV010000185.1:0-7289 GCA_964431175.1 uncultured Anaerolineales bacterium | reverse complement strand
CGGACGGCGTCATCATTCGCACCTATTACGACACTCTCAACCGTCCGGTGACGGTGGCGCAGAATCTGACCGGGCAGACGATCACCGACCCCACCCCGCCGACGTTCAACCCGGCCAACCCGGATCAGAATATCCGCGCCGACACAACGTATGATGCGGCAGGCAATGTGACGCAGATGACGGACAACACTGGCCGTATCAGTTACGCCTGTTACGACGCCCTCAACCGCGCCGTGAAGACGATCCAGAATCCGACGGTCCTGCCGCCGACGGGGAACCCCTGCAACGCCTACACCCCCCAGCCCCGACCCGGATAAGGACCTCATCACCCAGACCGTCTACGACGAGGTGGGTAATATCATTGCCACGATTGATGCTTCGGCAAGCTCAGCACAGGCTCCGGCGGGCGTCATCACCCGGACGTACTATGACGATCTGAATCGCCCGTTAGTGGTGATTAGCAATTTGGTGGGGCAGATGATCGCGGTCGCCACGCCGCCCGCTTACGACCCGGCCCAAGCCGACCGCAACATCGGGCGGCAGACGTTTTACGATCAGGCCGGCCGCGCCTATCGCACATTCGACCTGACCACCAGCCGTTCCGACTGGACGTGTTACGACGACGCGGGCCGCGCCACGCGCACGGTGCAGAGCGCGACCGTGGCCGACCCCTGCCTGCCGGGCCTGACCTACACCGGCGATGTGGATGAGAACCTGATCGCCGAATACGTCTACGACAACACCGGGCGGCAGATTGCGACCCTTGCGCCCGATGGGTTGATCACCCGCACCTACTACGACGCCGCCGACCGCCGCATTGCGGTGACGACGAATCTGGTGGGGCAGGCAATTAGCGTCAACACCCCGCCAACCCTGACCAGAACATCACGACCCGCTGGACGTATGACGGATTGGGCCGTGCCGTGACGATGACGGATAACGCCAGTCAAATTAACTACACCTGTTACGATACGCTGGGCCGCACAACGCGCACGGTGGCTAACGCATCGTGGATGCAATCCACTCCCACGCCGTGTGATGCTGGCTACGTGCCAAGCGGCCAGCCAGATGAGGACGTTATCCATAAAACGGTGTACGACGCGAAGGGCGATGCCATTGCGACGATTGACGCCCTCAATCACACCGCGCGCACGTACTACGACTCCGTCCATCGCCCGCGCTACGCAGTGCAAAACCTCACCGGGCAAACCGTTGAGGTCACGACTCCCCCGACTTACAACCCCTCCTTCCCCGACCAGAACGCGCGGCAGGAGATGCGCTACGATTCTGCCGGGCGAACGTTTGAGACAGTGGACAATGCGGGCATGGTCACGCGCGCGACGTTTGACTTGCTTGACCGGACGGTGGCGGTGGCCGTCAACTACGTGAACGGCGGCCCCACCGACAACCAGACCAACCTGACTACCGGGACCACTTACGATATTCGCGGCAACGCCACCCGTCAGACAGACGCCAACGGCCTGGTGACGGCCTTTGAATACGATGCCTTGAACCGCCTCACGGCGGTGGTGGAAAACTACCTGCCGGGGTGGACGCCGACGGCTGACATCAACGTCCGCACCGAATACACCTACGATTCGCACGGCAACCGCCTGAGCCTCAAGGACGGCAACGGCCATGTCTCGACCTTCACCTACGACAAGCTCGACCGGGTCAAGACCGAAAGCGCCGCGCCGACCGTATCGCGCCTCAAGGGCGAATATTTCAACAACACGACCCTGACCGGGACGCCCGTCCTGACCCGCCGTGAGGCGCCGATTAACTTCGATTGAGGCGATGGCTCACCTGACCCCGGCGTCAATGTGGACGGCTTCTCCGTGCGCTGGACGGGGCAGGTTCAAGCCCAAACGACTGAAGACTACACTTTCCACACTCTCTCCGACGACGGGGTGAAGCTGTGGGTGAACAAT
Organism: uncultured Anaerolineales bacterium; assembly: GCA_964431175.1. GTDB lineage: Bacteria > Chloroflexota > Anaerolineae > Anaerolineales > VGOW01 > VGOW01. Next base: position 5,358 of record CAYSIV010000185.1, on the reverse strand, counting down.
CAACTGCTGATTGACAACTGGACGATCCACGGCCCAACCTGGAACAATAGCGCCCCCGTCAGCCTGCAAGCCGGGCAGAAATACGACATTAAGCTGGAATTCCTTGAAGAGGGCGGCGGCACGCTCGTAGAACTGGACTGGAGCACCAGCACCATCGCCCAGCAGGTAATCCCTGCGGCCAACCTGTTCCCGGGCGCGAGTGAAAATATCTTCACGGCCACGACGGCTCACACCTACAACCTCTCCGGCCAGCAGGCGACGATGCTCGACCCGAAGAGCCAGACCACAACCTATGGCTACGATGGAGTCCGCCGCCCCAACCTGATTGACTACGTGACCGGCACGCCCGATGTGGCCTTCACCTACAACGATGCCGGCAACCGTTATCAGATGAAAGAGAACAACGTGGTGACGACGACATGGAGTTATGATGGCGTCTATCGCCCGACCCAAATCGCGGCGGCGTTCGGGAACGTGAACTACGGCTACAACCTCCTCGGACTCCGCCAGTCGCTCGCCTATCCCGACACCAAACAAGCCCAGTATGTGTATGACGGCCTGAACCGGTTGAAGACGGTGAACCCGGTAGGCAGTGGGCAGGAGGCAGTACGACGTATACCTACAACGCCTTCGGCGGCATGAGCACGACGACGTTGCCCAATGGGGTGACGACGACCTATGCCTACAACAACGCCCATCGCCTCACCGGCCTCACTCAGGCGACGACGCAGACGCTGGGCCAATACACGTACACGCTGGATAACGTTGGAAATCGGGCGGCGGTGACCGAAACGATTCGCCAGCCCGGCGGCACGGTCTCCACGCCCGACGTCATCTTTGCCGACGGTTTCGAGAGCAACAGCCTGGGCGGCTGGACTTCAAGCACCACCGGCAGTGGCCGCCTCTCGCCCACCGCCAAGATCGTCTTGTCGTCAATGGCGATGTCCCTGTTACGGAGAATCGTTCCAGCGTCGTCGCGGGTGAGGATGTCCAGGTTTTTGAGGAGGGTGCGGGGCATGAGGCGGATTATATATCAATCACAATGAAGAGGCCGGGTTCCAAACAGGAGCCTGGCTTTTTTGTGAGAGCGCTTTTTGGATGTCATGGGCACAATGTCATTAGCGGCGCGGCTCATATTCAGCTGGAAACAACACTGGAAGATCTGGTAGGAGTATTTGGGGGCAAATAACGTTGCGAATGATAGAATATGTAATGCAAAAGGAGTGAGCATGACTATAGATGATGGCCTTGATTTGTTGGTGCAAGAACGTGTGCATACAGTCTTGAGTGCAACCATTGTTGCGCTATCGTCTTGGCTGGCCAGGCACAGTATAACTGACAAGTCAATCGGAATAGAAGAGCTCAATAAATTCGATAATATTGTAGAACGAGTCGTGCAGGCTGGGCAATACCAACCTAGACGCCTGCCTTTCTTCTACAAGCCGCCGGCCCAAAGCCAGGAAAGAGAAGTTTACTTGTCGGAAAAGGCATTTCTCAGCAACATGGAGGATATGACTCTTGATGATGGCCTTCAATTTATGGGTCAACTAATAGGCGCTTGGATATTGGTGTGTCCGGAAGAACTGATACTCGAGCTTGAGATATACCCTAATCGTACGCGGAGCGAGAAATTTTTGGCCCTACAAAAAGGATTTTATCGGACTATTTTTGAGATATTGTCTAGAGCTGCCTAGCATTCTATGTAAGGTCACGCTTTGAGGCGCGACCTTGTGTTTGTGTAAAGCAGCCCCCTGCGGCAACCTCCCCAAGTTCTCGCCGTCGGCACGAACACCTACCTCTACGGCCCAACCCGCATTGGCGAACAACAGCCGGGCGGCTTTGCCTACCACCTGCCCGACGCGCTGGGCAGTGTGCGGCAACTGGCGAATGCCAGCGGCGCGGTCGTCTCGCAAAACCGCTACTGTCCCTTCGGCGCAACCCGCTTCACGCAAGGCACGCGCCCGACGGATGTGGACTTTACCGGGCAGAGGCTGGATGGGACGGGACTGCACTTTTACAATGCGCGATATTATGCGAGCGGGCGGATAAGAATCCGAAAATTCTGCCAATCCATGCTCTTTTCTCAGCGCATACCACTCCCTCTCACTTTCTACTCCCCACCTCCTCCCAAATCGGCTGTAACACCCTCATCGCCCGCGCCAGTCGTTTCGACACGGTCTCCAGCAGTTCATCGCTGAACGGCTCGTAGGGAACGGTCTCATACACCTTCGTCCAGCCCTTGTCCCATTGCTCGGCCTCCCACTGCGGGCCGAGCGCGGCTTTCACCTCAACCATGTGCTGGTCGAAGTGGCGCAAGAGCGCCTCGTTCTCGGCCCGGTCCCTGCTCTCGAAGTGCAGGCCAATTTCAAGCAGGCCCCGGCGCTCGCCAAGATTCCAGACTTCGTAATGCAGTCGGGGATCCCGGTAGTAAAGCTGGCACAGCCAGCTGCGCGTGGCAACTTTGAAGCGGTTGAGTTCGGGCGGTACCTGCCGGCGGGTAGCGGCGGGTAGGGCGAGCATGAATTGCGAGGACGTCAGACGGGGCATGCGCCCATTTTAGCAGTGTTGGGATTCAATGACGGATGATATGAATCGTAATCGGTGTAACACTTGCATCCCTTCGGGGCGTGCAAGTGCAGGTGTCTGTGAAATCCGTGGCTGCCTCAAACATGCTCGTGCCAGACTTGCCGCGAGATGGTAAACTCTGATTATGTTCCTCGAAAACAACAACAGTCAAACCTTGCCTCTCGACGGCATCTGGAAGTTTCGCCTGGGCGACGCGCCGGAAGTTGACCTGCCCGTGCCCTCGGCCTGGGAGGCCCACACCGCCGATAAGCTCACCGACGGCCCGGCTGTGTATAAGCGTGAGTTCAACCTGCCCGCCTCGTGGCTCGGCTCGCGCACCCTCCTCGAAGCCGACGCCATCAGTTTTGAGGCAACGATTCATATCAACCACCAGCCTGCTGGAACACATCGCGGCCTGTGGTCGCCGTTTCAGTTGGACATCACCGAGCTTGTTCACGAAGGCGACAATGTTGTTGAAATTGAAGTCTGGAAACCGGGCGGGCGCTTCCCTTTGCGCGAGTCTCTGGCCGGGTTCTTGCCCGATGTTGCCACCACCTTCGGCGGCCTCTGGCAGGGCATCCGCCTGCGATCCGTTTCCTGGGCGGCGTTCAGTGACCTGCGAGTCTTCGCTTATGGCGGCGGCTGGCTGGATGTGCAAGGCCGCATCATGGGTCTGGGCGAACGGCGCCTGAACGAATTAAATATCGATCTGTTCGACGCGGCTGGCAGCCTGGTGACTCACGCCCGGACTCTGGTGGCCGGGGATCAGTCGTTCGCCACCCACGTTGAAACCGGCGGCCTGGCGCGGTGGGAGCCGGTGGCGGGAGCCCCGTTGTACACTTTGCGCGTCTCGCTTCAATCGCGCGGAGTCGACATCGCCCAAACCACGCGCCGCGTTGGCTTTCGTGATGTGGCCGTGACAAATGGCAAAACGCGGTTGAATGCCCAGCCGCTTCACCTGCGGGGCGTGCTGGACTGGGGCTGGGATGCGGCCCGCCTTTGCCCCACCCCGACTCGCGCTGAACTGCTCGACAACTTTGCCAAAGCGCGCGCCCTCGGCTTCAACCTGATCAAGCTCTGCTTATTCGTGCCTGATGAAACCACCTTTGACGTGGCCGACGAAACAGGCACTCTGCTCTGGCTCGAACTGCCGATGTGGTTGCCGAAGGTCACGCCGGAGCTTCGCGAACTGGCCCGGCGCGAATATCGCGACACCTTTCGGCGATTACACCATCACCCTTCCATCGTCGTCATCAGTCTGGGGTGTGAACTGAACGCCGAAGCCGACGCTGGCTTCCTGTGCGAACTCGACGAACTCGCTCATGAGTGGTTGCCCAACGCATTGCACTGCGACAACAGTGGTTCGGCAGAAGCCTACGGCGGCGTGAGCACCCGCCTGAGCGAGTTTTACGATTACCATTTTTACACCGATCCGCATTATTTTCAGCAACTTGTTCAGCACTTTCAGCGCCCGTACCAACCGGCCAAACCCTGGCTTTACGGCGAGTTCTGCGACGCCGACACCCTGCGCGACTTCTCCAGACTCGACCCCGAACCGTGGTGGCTGACTCAACCGACTGCCCTGACTCGCGACGATTTCCTTTCGACGCGCGACTATCAACGTCGACTCGGTTTAGCCTCCATTTCGGATGGCGGCGCTGGCCTCACCCAAACCGCCCGCCGCCAGGCCACGGCCATTCGCAAGTTCATCGTCGAGCAAGTGCGCGCGACTCATGCGACCGGCGGCTACGTGATCACCGGTTGGGCCGACACACCCATTACCACCTCCGGCGTGGTGGACGACCGGCGCGAACTCAAATTCCTGCCCGACGAATGGCGGCAGTTCAACACCCCGTGTGTGCTGACAATGGATCGCGAACGCCGCCGCCGCTGGATCGGTGGCGACCGCCCGGCGCACAAAGACCCGTTCACCTGGCGGGCGGGCGAGAACGCCGAGATTCACTTGATCCTGTCGAACGGGCTGGGCGACGTTGAACATGGCCGTTTACAGTGGCGGCTGACTGATGTTGACGGGAACGAGATCGCCGGTGGAACGCAGGACGAAGTTGCGGTCCCGGGCGGCGAGGCAAAAGAAGTCGCCTTGCTTCACTGCCAAATGCCGGCGCCGGAGGGAACACCCATTGAGCTTGCCCTGAGCGCCGAAGTATTGAGCGCCGGGCACGATGAATTGGTCGCCAGCAACTCGTGGAAGCTCTGGGTTGTGCCGCGTTTCTCCCCTCTCCCTTTGGGATGGTCGGAGACCGGGCCGGGGGTGAGGGTCGCCGCCGAACTGACCGACGATCTCCTGAAACGAGTCCGGCAGGGTGAGAAGGCCGCTCTTTGGCTCAAGCAACCCGACCCGCGCTTCACTCGCAATTTGCCCTTCTGGCGCGAATCGATCCACGTCTTCGAGCCGCACCGTTTCTGGGAGCGCGCGCCGAACGCCGGTTATGCTGACATGCGTTTCTTTAGCGTGGCGACGGACTTTGCGATTGAGGGAGAAAAACTGTTGGAGCTTCTCGGCGCCGAGGCGAAACTGACTCCGATCTGGCGGCGCTTCGATGCCCGGCAAATGTTTTGGGCCGAGTATCTGGCTGAAGTGACTTATGGCCCAGGGCGGCTGTTCGTCAGTAGTTTGCGTTTTGAGGGTGGCCTGGGCGCTCAGCCCGGCACGCTCGACACAAATCCAATCGGCACCTGGCTGTTGAAAAATCTGCTGGAGTTATAGGTTTATTTACTAGACTCTATCGGAAATAGCGGCCTTCGACAGGCTCAGGCCGCGCACGACAGGCT
>CAYSIV010000184.1:0-12862 GCA_964431175.1 uncultured Anaerolineales bacterium | reverse complement strand
CATTGAAGCCCGTATCGACAGGCGCAGGTTGAGATTGGCCGAAGGGCTCTCCACGCTTGAAAAAGCGTGGCCCCATTGAAGCAAGAACGGGAAAAACATTGCCCCGCTTGTGGACGTGGACTCTCCACGCTTGAAAAAGCGTGGCCCCATTGAAGCTCGCCACCTCACCAGTGAGCCAGTATATCGCCTCGACTCTCCACGCTTGAAAAAGCGTGGCCCCATTGAAGCCATATTGCAAGATTGTAATGTTTTTGCAACCTTACTAGCTCTCCACGCTTGAAAAAGCGTGGCCCCATTGAAGCTAGCGCTGTCAGCGTTCAGCACCTCGATCATCCCATTCTCTCCACGCTTGAAAAAGCGTGGCCCCATTGAAGCCTGATGCGTTTGTTTTTATGTCCCAGCTGGGTGGCCTCTCCACGCTTGAAAAAGCGTGGCCCCATTGAAGCGGGGTTTGTTTTTTTGAAGTTTGAAGTTTTACTTCTACTCTCCACGCTTGAAAAAGCGTGGCCCCATTGAAGCGTAATAGCAGGCGGCGGGCGGCAACATCGCGCCAAAAGTTCCGGTGGAAGTGAAAGGTGCGCCCAGCCTCAAGGCGGACAAAGAGAAGGTTGATCTCGGCAACGTCCGCCTCGGCCAGACGATGGAGGTCACATTCAACGTCGCCAACGTCGGCGACAAGCAGTTGCGCTTCACCGAAACGCCTTACGTGGAAGTTGTCGAGAGGTGTTGACCGCCCACGCCCGCCATCGGTTCGATGGTGCTCAACCCCGGCGAAACGACGACGTTCTCCATGAGTTTCATGATGCACGGCGACATGGGCGGCAGGCATGACTTTCGTGTCCATCTACCAACAAATGATCCGGCCCAACCGGACAGGACATTGACAGTGTTATCCAACTGGCTGCCGTGAGACTGGTTGACGTATCCCATTCTTCGGCATCAATCACGGTCATCCTCTCATTCCCAGCCCCGGCACCGCGCCGGGGCTTTTCGTTGATAAAGGGCCGCTGTTTGAGATGGTAGAGTGGTAAACTTGCAATCGAAAACACTGAAAGGGTGGTTTACATTCGATGTCTATTAGGACAGCAATGAGCATCAGTTGTGCCAACATCGCCTTCACTAAATAGACTCAATAGACAACAAGTCAACATAACAGCCCGGCTGGTTTTGCTGAATCTTTGCCGGAAAACGCGGGGCAATTCTCAGTGCAGTCTATCAACATCAGATCATTACCCCTTGTCGCCAGCTGCTTTTAGCTTGGGTTCACTTGCGGTTCCACTGCCCGAACATGAGTCAGGTAGATCAACCTTAGGGCCAATCTTGACAATATGTCAAAAATGACATATCCTTTATACAAACATGAGTCCAAAAGATAAGCCTCTCGTATGGCTTCACGGGATCGTGAAGACTCCACCTTTCTCACGAGAGGCCCGAGTAGAGGCTGGCTATCTGCTACGCAAGTTACAGGCAGGTGAAAAGCTGGCGATGCCGCATTCACGCCCGATGCCAGGTGTTGGCCCAAGATGTCATGAGCTGCGGGTCAACGATGAAAAAGTTACCTGGCGGATCATCTATCGGACAGACGACGATGCCATCGTCATTGTAGAAGTGTTTGAGAAGCAGACCAAGCAGACACCTCAATCGGTGAAAGTTATCTGCAAACAACGACTCCAAGATTATGACTCGTAGACACGGAGGTGCTTATGGATAAGGCAAAGAAACAACGCCTGGAAGCAAAAGGTTGGAAAGTCGGTAGCGTTGACGAGTTTCTTGAGCTGACCGCTGAAGAAGCGGCCTATATCGAATTGAAACTGGCGCTCAGCAAGAATGTCAGAAAATATCGGCAATCCAAAAAACTTACCCAGGTCCAAATGGCAAAATTGATGAAATCCAGTCAATCGCGAGTTGCCAAGGTCGAGTCCGGAGATGCTTCGGTCTCCCTCGACCTTCTGATTCGATCGCTGATTGTCATGGGTGCCAGTAGAAAAGATCTGGCGCGGATGATTGCCTCCTCGAACGGTGCCTAAGTCGGCGCCCTTCTTGCGGGAGCCACTTCGGTATGCTATTTTGATTACAACTAACTGCATTACAGCATTGCAGACACCCTCCGCTGCATGATAAACTGGCATTCAAAAGGACTCTCCCCATCCATGCTGGTTTCTAAAGCCACTGCTATCAGTAATTCAAACATTGCCTTCATCAAATATTGGGGGAATCGGGATCACGCCTTGCGTTTGCCTGCAACCGGATCGATCTCGATGAACCTGGCCGGATTGTTCAGCCGCACGACAGTCTCTTTCGATCCGGCGCTTCATGCGGATGTGGTGGTGTTGGACAACGCCGCCCAATCGCCAGAAGCGTCGCGGCGCGTTGTCGAGCAACTTGATCGCGTGCGCAAGCTGGCCAATATCTCAACCCACGCTCGGGTGGACAGCCAGAATAACTTTCCCAGCGGAACGGGCATTGCTTCCTCGGCTTCCGGTTTCGCCGCCCTCACCGTGGCCGCCTGCGCCGCCGCCGGTTTGCAACTCTCTGAACGCGAGCTTTCCGTTCTTGCCCGGCAAGGCTCCGGCTCGGCCAGCCGTTCTATCCCGGCCGGTTTTGTGGAGTGGCAGATGGGGATGAATAGCAACGACTCGTATGCGTTCTCCATTGCCGCGCCCGATCACTGGGCGCTGGCCGATTGCATTGCCATTGTCAGCCACCAGCACAAAGCTGTTGGCTCCACCGACGGCCACACGCTGGCAGGTTCCAGCCCGCTACAACAAGCTCGCGTGGACGACACCCCGCGCCGCCTTGACGCTTGCCGCGAGGCCCTGCTGGCCTGTGACTTTGCCCGCTTCGCTGATGTTGTCGAAGAAGATTCGACCCTCATGCATGCCGTCATGATGACGTCGCGCCCGCCGCTGTATTACTGGCAACCGCCGACGCTGGCGATCATGCAAGCCGTTCGCGAGTGGCGAGCCAAGGGATTGCCCGCCTGCTTCACCATTGACGCCGGACCGAACGTCCACGTCATCACTACTGCCGATCATGTTGTTGAGGTGAAGAATCGTCTCGGCGCGATTCCCGGCGTGCAGAATGTGCTCACGGCCACGCCCGGGGGCGGCGCTGAGTTGGTGGCCGGCTAATCGCAAATCCAATTGGATGGGTAGCGCCCCTTTAGCATTAGCTTGGTATAATCTTCCTCATGATCTCCACCACGATGGTGTTCATCATCTTCGTTTTGCTCGCCATCTTCCGGTTGCTTTTGCCGCGGGCCGTGCCGTGGGCCGATCATCTCGTCCGACTCAACCCGGGCGCGGGCGCAAAGGCCGAGTGGATGGCTTCTTCACCAGTGGTGGAACAAGCAGCCTGGGACTATCGCACCGCGCAGGAATGGCTGACGGCCTGCGCCCATCACTGGGGAAAGTTTGCCAGTCAGCTTGGCAAATACACTACCGGCGATTATTTCAAATACCAACAACGGGCGCTGGCCTCACTGGCGCAAAGCCGCAAGCCGCGCCTCGCGGCAGAATTGACTGCCGGACACGAGTTGACGGTGCGCTGCTTTTCGACGGACGGCTTGAGTTGTTTGTTGATTGATCGCCAGACCGCGCGCGCGGTGACGACCAGCGATTATTGGTCGGGCCGGGCCCTGCACCGCCAGCAATTGGAAGATCGGGCGACCGTGTATCAAATGCAATACGACGCCGATGATCGCCGTTGGAAGATCGCCCAACTGGTTCAAGAACTGCCGCTCGGCTGGGAAAGCGGCAGAACCAAGGGCCGGGTGAAGGTGTCGGCTGAACTGCCGGTGGCGGCTGGACGCGATAGTTGATTTCGCCTCGCCCGTTTGACTTCCCATCCTCTCTGCCCGATAATCCTTGAACGATAACAAAGGAGAGATCAATATGCCGATCCCGTTTCCTAGCGATGCCTGGATCAAAGCCCTCAAAGAGGTGATCAACGCCGACGCCGACTATGCCCTCGCCGCTCAAAACTGGGAAGGCGATCTGGTCTTCCAAGTTGAGCCGGACGCGCTCATGCCCAGACCGGTGTCACTCTACATTGACTTGTGGCACGGCCAGTGCCGCGATGCTTACGAGTTGACCGACGCGAACGCCAGGAAAGCGGCCTTCGTGCTGGCGGCTCCCCTGGCGGTGTTTGTCCGCATTGTGCAGGGCAAGCTCGACCCAATGCAGGCCATGATGACGCGCCAGCTCAAAGTGAGCGGCAGTATGACTTACATGTTGAAGAACGTGCAAACCGTATTGAAGTTCGTCAAATGCACTTCGAAGGTTGACGCCGAATTCCCCGCCGCTCTCTAAATGAACGGTTATTTAGGCCGCCTCCTCACGGTTGACCTTTCAACCGGCCACCTTGCCGATTACGCCCTCGATCCAGCCATTCTCCGCGACTTTGTGGGGGGAGCCTCACTGGCTGCCCGCCTCTTGTACGATCGCCTGACTCCTGATCTCGACCCGCTCGGCCCTGACAACCCATTGTTGTTTATGACCGGCCCGCTCACCGGCTCGTCCGGCCCGGCGGTTGGCCGCTATACCGTGTGCGCCAAATCGCCCGCCACCGCCTTATGGGCCGAGTCCAACTGTGGCGGCTTTGTCGGCCCGGAGATTCGATACGCCGGCTACGACGGCATTCTGTTCACCGGGCGCGCCTCCTCGCCAGTCTACTTGTGGCTAAAGAACGGCCAGGCCGAACTGCGCTCCGCTTCTCATTTGTGGGGCGCCGACACTTACGAAACTCAGACTCAAATCAAAAACGAAGTCGCCGATGGGCTGGCGCGGGTGGCTTGCATTGGCGTGGCCGGTGAACGGCTCATTCCCTTCGCCCTCATCCTCGGCGATCATGGCCGGGTGGCCGGGCGCACCGGCATGGGCGCGGTGATGGGCGCCAAGAATCTCAAGGCGGTTGCCGTTCGTGGCTCAGCGGCCTTGCCCATTGCCACCACCGACTTCAAAAGCATTCGCTCGCGCGCCAACGTCGAGCTTCGCAACGATACGATGACCAGAGTTCTGCGCGAGACCGGCTCGGCGGGCGCGGCAGAATACTTCAACATGCTGGGCGAGATGCCGGTGCGCTACTACTCGCGCAGTGGCTTCGACGCCATCGGCAAAGTGTCGGGCGCGGGCATGGCCGAAACCATCCTCTCCGGCGTTTCCACCTGCCATGCTTGCGTCATCGCCTGTGGCCGCAAAGTCGTCATCCCCGACGGCCCCTATCAGAGCGGCGAAGGCAAAGGCCCTGAATACGAAACCATCGTTGGCTTCGGCCCGAACCTGGAAGTAGACGATCTGCCGGCCATCACCCACCTCGGCCATCTCTGCGACGCGTACGGCGTGGACACGATCAGCCTGAGCAACGTCATCGGCCTGGCGTTCATGATGTACGACCGGGGCGTTATCACTACCGCTGATACGGGCGGCCTGGAACTCAAGTGGGGCGATGCCCGCACCGCTGAAACTCTTGTTCATCAAACGATCCGGCGCGAGGGTTTTGGCGAACAGCTGGCCCTGGGGGCGCGCAACTTTGCCCGCCACTTTGGCGCTGAAGACCTGGCCGTGCAGGTGAACGGCCTCGAAGCGGCCTATCACGACCCGCGCGGGGCGACGGGCATGGGGCTGGTCTATGCCACCTCGCCGCGTGGCGCATGCCACAATCAGAGTGACTACTTCCTGGTTGAGATCGGCAGTGCCCAGCCGGAGATTGGCATTGAGATGCTCGACCGCGCCAGCAGTGAAGGCAAGGCCGAAAGCGTCTCGCGCCATCAATGGTGGCGCACGCTCAACAACAGCCTGGTCATGTGCGTATTTGCCAACGTGCTGTTCGGCACGGCTCGTGGGCTGGTCAACGCCGCTACCGGCTTCGACTATTCGACCGAAGAATTTTTGCGCTGTGGCGAGCGCGGCTGGGCCCTCAAGCGAGCCATCAATAACCGCCTCGGCCTCACCGCCGCGGACGACAAACTGCCCAAAGCTTTGCTCACGCCCCTGGCTGAAGGCGGCGCGGCTGGCATCGTGCCCGATTTGGCAACTATGCTCGCCGGGTATTATTTGGTTCAGGGATGGGACCCAGCCACCGGCCGGCCGACCCGCTCGACCCTGGCCCGACTCGGCCTCCCCGGTGTGGCCGCCGATTTGTGGGGGGCGGTATGATTCTGGTCACCGGCGCGACCGGCTTCCTCGGCCATCACCTGATCCCGGCCCTGGCCCAAACCGGCTGCCCGGTGCGCGTGCTGGCCCGCTCTACCAGTGATATTGGTTTTCTCAAACACTACGACAACATTGAAGTTGTCCTGGGCGATATTCAGGATCGCGACTCGATCCTGGCGGCGATGAAGGATTGCGAGCAGGTCATTCACGCCGGCGGCCTGTTCCGTTTCTGGGGGCCGCGAGAAACGTTCGAGCAGGTTAACGTGCAGGGCACCGCCAACATGCTGGAGGCGGCCATGCGCCACGGCGCCCAACGGTTCGTTTACATCTCCACCGTAGCCGTAGTTGGAATCCCTGAGAATGGCCGGGTCATTGACGAGACCTATCACTGCCAGCCAGTGGACGCCTACCAGCGAAGCAAATTTGACGCCGAGAACATGGTGCGCATGTTTGCCCGAAGCACGAAATTCCCCGCGGTCATCCTGCGGCCCGGCGCATTTTATGGCCCGTGGAGCCACTACGCCTGGAATCGGCTCTTCTTTGAAGACCCTCTACGCGGTTTGCGGATCCGGATTCATGGGGGCCGACGGCTCACCTTCCCCGCCTTTGTGCCCGACGTGGCCCGGGGCATCATCGCCGCGCTCAACAAAGGCCGGCCCGGCGAAACGTACAACATCAGCGGCGACCCGCTCACTCACAACGAAGCGAACCGCATTATCAGTAAGCTGGCCGGGATCAGCGCCTTTCGCTTCAACTGCCCGGCGTCGCTCATGCTGTGGCTGGCCAGCCGCCTCACCGATATTTCCGCTCGCACCGGGCGCGAGCCATACTACCCCATCAATCTGGCCAAGTATGTTTTCTACGACTGGCAAGTCTCCTCCGACAAAGCCCGGGCCGAGCTCGACTTCACGCCCACGCCGTTCGAAGAAGGCGCAAAACAAACGGTGGACTGGTATCGGCAGATTGGGTGGATTAAAGGATGAATTATGAAGGATGAAGGATAAGATTCATCCTTCATAATTCATAATTCATAATTCCCTGTGAAGATCGTCACCATTGACGAAATGCGCCGCCTCGAAGCGGAAGCCGACGCCGCCGGAGTCTCCTACGCAACCATGATGGAACACGCCGGCAAAGCGGTGGCCGAGGCGATTCTGGCCCGCGTTGACCCAAAGACAGCCAGCGTCGTCGTCCTCGTCGGGCCGGGCAACAACGGCGGCGACGGGCTGGTGGCCGCCCGCCACCTCGTGGACGCCGGCGCAACCGTCAAAGTCTACTGTCTCAAGCCGCCCGACGACTCCGACTCTAAAGTCATCGAGCTTCGCAATCGCTCCGTCTTTCTCGTAGACGCCGAGAATGATACGCTGCGCGAGTCGCGCCTGCTCAAGCACGCGCTCGGCGGCGCAACCGTGATTGTGGATTCGCTCTTCGGCACGGGCGCGCGCCTGCCACTGCGCGACAAGGCGGCGCAAACTCTGCGGCAGGTGGTGGCGCGGCTGGGCGAGGGCCGGTCCCGCCCCTACGTGGTTGCCGTGGATTGCCCGTCCGGCACAAATTGCGAAGCGGGCGAAGTAGACGGCAACACCATCAAAGCCGATCTCACCGTGACGTTCGGCGCGGCGAAAATCGGCCAGTTCAAATTTCCGGCGGCGGATTATCTTGGCGAGTTGTTCGTCGCCGACATTGGCTGGGCAAACTTGCCGGGGCTGAACGCGATCGCCCTCGAGCTGGCCGACGCGGCCCGAGCCAAAGCGGCTCTGCCGGAGCGACCGCGCGACGCGCATAAATATACCTTTGGCAAGACTCTCATCGTGGCCGGATCGAAAAACTTTGTTGGCGCGGCTTATCTCACCGGGGCCGCCGCCTGTCGTGCCGGAACCGGTCTCGTCACCCTCGCTGTCCCCGAATCGATCCAGTCTATGCTTGCCGCCCAACTCCCCGAAGTCACCTGGTTGCCACTGCCCGACTCAGCGGGCGCGATCGCCGAGAGCGCGGCAGAGGTTGTTCGTGATCAACTTGGCAACGCCAACTCGCTCATTCTTGGCCCTGGCTTTGGCACTGCTGAAGTGACGCTGAACTTTTTACGAGCGTTGCTTGCAGACTTCCGAAGTCTCGCCGCTCTTTGGCGCTTCGGAAGTCTGGTGGATGCCGACGGCCTGCGCCTGCTGGCGCAAATTGAAAATTGGCCGGGCCTTCTGCCAAAGCCAGCCGTCCTCACCCCGCATCCGGGCGAGATGGCGGCGCTGACCAGACTCTCGAAAGATGAAATTCAAGCGGATCGATTGGGCGTGGCCCGCAAGTTTGCGGCGCAGTGGGGGCACGTGGTTCTGCTTAAAGGCGCGTTCACCGTCATCGCCGCGCCCGATGGCAAGGCGGTGATCGAGCCGTTCGCCACACCTGCGCTGGCGAAAGCCGGGTCGGGAGACGTGTTGTCGGGCCTCATCGGCGGATTATTGGCGCAAGGCGTGCCGCCGTTCGAGGCGGCAATGGCCGGCGCATTCATTCATGGCCGCGCCGCAGAGATTGCCGCCGAAACGCTTGGCACAACGGTGAGCGTCGTCGCCAGCGATTTGTTGAACGCGGTGGCAAGAGCAATTGCAACTCTATAGCGCACGCGAAGCGGGCAACTTGCTCTACAAATACAAAACGCCCCACGTTGAGAATGGGGCGTTTTTTGATTCGCGGCTGGATGGGGATTAGCTGGTGGCGGCTCCGGACTCAGAGGCGGCTGAATCGTCGGCTTTGTGCCCGCCCACAGCTTTCTTGCCGGCCTCAAATGTATCCTGCCATTTTTTGCCTTGTTCTTCGATCACCACCCGGCTCTGCTTGGTCAGTTCTTCGACGCGGGTGCGGGTTTCGGCGGCCATCTTCTCGGCGCGGGCTTTGGCCTCGGCCGCCATCTTCTCGGCGCGGGCGCGCGCTTCGGCGGCGGCGGCTTCGGTGCGAACGCGGACCTCGGCCAGCGACTCTTCGCCCTGCTCCCTCAATTCAATGCCCCGCTGCCGAATCTGCTCGCGGGTTTCCGCGCCCGACTGCGGGGCCAGAATGAGGGCAACCGCCGCGCCCACCAGCCCGCCAATCACGAACCCGGTGAGAAAAGCGCCAATATCGTCATTGCTATTTGACATGAGAAATCTCCTTTCAGAAGCCCGTTGCGGGCATTACTTCCTGATGACGTTGATCAGATCAAAGAATTTGGACAGCGCCGCCACATAACCGTTCAGCTTCATCACCGGCTCGACGATGTTCTCGCTGACAAAGATGGCCGTGCCGCGCACTGTGTTCACCGTCTCGTTGGTGCTCTCGAGGATGGGCTTGATCTCGTGTTGGAGCAGGTTGGTCAGGCGGGCCAGTTGGATCATCAGAATGACCAGGGCGAAGCCGATGAACATCGACTCGACGGCCATGAAAATGATGAAGATGTCGCGGATGACGGTGGTGGCCGCCGGGTTCTGCGCCATGAAGTAGACCGCCATCACGATCCCGGCGATGATGATTAGGGTCACTACAATGGCAACGATGGCCAGCCGTCGTTGCTCCGGGGTGAGGCCGGAACTGGTGGGGGGAGGTGTAGACGCGGCAACGGGTTGTACGGGTGAAGTTTCGGTGGACATGGCAACTGGAATTATACCGGAGAATCAGCTTCGTGACTCGGCTTCGCGGTTGGCCAACCATCTGGCAGTGAACAGGGCAATAACGCTTCCCAGGCTGGCCGGGACAATGTGCAGTGGGCCGGCGCTCATGAAGGTGAATCCGATAAAGCCGCCGACCAAGTGACCGACGACGAACCCTACCCAACCAGCCAGCAAATAAAGCAACAACCGCCGCGAACTACCACCCAGCCACAGGTGAAAGCCTGCGCCATAAAGCGTGGAAAGGACGAACGCCAGAAGATAAGAACCTGTTGTCATCGTTAGGAGATGTAATCCAATCACAGTGGGAGTGTGGTGTTCACGGCGAGTCTACCACTTGATGCTAAGAGCGCAAGCCTGGCCGAGGTGCTAGAGTGCTCGTCAAAGTTTTGGCCTCTGGCGATTGAAATCGCGGCAACCAACAGCACGAAGCCTGCCTTCGCAGGCTCAAGCCGCAATCGTCGGAGTCCGCGAAGGCGGACTTTGCGCCTTTTGTAGGCGCGGTTTTTAACCGCCAGCTAGCGCACCCAAAATCTTGACGGGCACTCGAGGTGCTATTCTCTTCGGCGGGTGTGGCTGTTGGGGCTGAGTGAGGCCGTAGAGCCTGCCCTGAGCGATAGCCGAAGGGCCGCTGGCTGAGACCCTACGGCTTTTTTGTTTGCCCGGATTCCAGAGACGGTTATAATGTCTGTCAACTTAACGAAATCGTCCGCGATGTTGACAGCATCCGGGCGGCGGCCTGCGCGGTGAAGGCGCGTTCGGCAACTGAAATTCTAGCACCTCTTTAGCCGTCGGCGTCTGTTGATGTGGACGGCTTTTTTGTTGCCAGCGAACGACCGTCAGGGGAGAGTCGAACTGAATGCCAGCCAACAACACTGAAATCGAAAAACGCCTGTGGGAGGCCGCCGACGAACTCCGGGCCAACTCCAAACTCAAATCATCCGAATACTCGGTGCCGGTGCTGGGGCTGATCTTCCTGCGCTATGCCGACCACAAGTTCGCCCTGGCCGAGCGTGAATTGGCCGTAGAGACGCGCCAGGCCAAAGGCCCCCATAGTGGTGTCGCGTCTCCACAAGGGCGAAGACGGGCGGTGGGTAAGGCCGATTACCAGGCGCAGGGTGTGTTGTATCTGCCGCCCGAAGCGCGGTTTTCGGCCCTGCTCAACCTGCCCCAGGGGGCCAACATCGGCAAGGCCATCAACGAGGCGATGAAGGCGATTGAGGCTGAGAACGAGGAACTGCGCGACGTTCTGCCCAAGACCTACAACCGGCTGGAGAACGACCTGCTGGTGACTCTGCTCAAGAACTTCAACTCGGCGCCGATGGACATTGGCGAAGGCGGAGCCTTCGCTGGCGACGCCTTCGGCAAGATTTACGAATACTTCCTGGGCAAGTTTGCCATGAGCGAGGGGCAGAAGGGCGGCGAGTTCTTCACGCCCACCGCGCTGGTGGATTTGATCGTCGCCGTGATCGAGCCGTATCACGGGCGATTGTTTGACCCGGCCAACGGCGCGGGCGGCATGTTCGTGCAGAGCGCGCATTTTGTGGAGCGCCGCCGCAAGAACCCGATGGACGAGATCGCCATTTACGGGCAGGAGAAGGTGGCCGAGACCGTGCGCCTGTGCAAGATGAACCTGGCCGTGCATGGCCTCTCCGGCGACATCCGGCAGAGCAACACCTATTACGAAGACATCCACAACTGCGTCGGCAAGTTCGACTTCGTGATGGCCAATCCGCCCTTCAACGTGGACAAGGTGGACAAGGAGCGGCTCAAAGACGACCGGCGCTTCCCGTTCGGCCTGCCCCGGGCCGACAACGCCAACTACCTGTGGATTCAACTCTTCTACAGCGCCCTCAATCGGACGGGCCGCGCCGGGTTCGTGATGGCCAACTCGGCCAGCGACGCCCGCCAATCCGAGTTGGAGATTCGCCGACAGTTGATCCAGGCGGGGGCGGTGGATGTGATGATCGCCATCGGCCCCAACTTCTTCTACACCGTCACCCTGCCGTGCACGTTGTGGTTTTTCGATAAGGGCAAAACCGTAGAGACGCCCCGGCGGGGCGTCTCCGCTGGGGGGAAGGAGACGTTCCAACGGAACGTCTCTACGGACCGGCGGGATAAGGTGTTGTTCATTGACGCCCGCCACTTCTATCGTCAGGTTGATCGCGCCCACCGCGAGTTCACGCCGGAGCAGATTGACTTCATTGCCAGCCTGGCGCGCCTGTATCGCGGCGAAGACCTGAACGGCTACACCTTCAACCCCGACGGACTCGGCCTCACCGAGCAGGTAACCGGCATTCTAAAATCGGCATTCAAAAATCAAAAATACAAAGACGTGCCCGGCCTGTGCAAGGTGGCGACATTGAAAGAGATTGAAGCCCAGAGCTGGAGCCTGAACCCGGGCCGTTACGTAGGTGTGGCCGACCGGCCCGCCGATGACTTTGTCTTTGCCGAACGGCTCGAAGAGTTGAACGAGGAATTGGAAACGCTAAACGTTGAGGCGCGAGAGTTGGAAGAGCGCATCGCGGGAAACGTCGAGCGATTGTTGGAAAATTGATGGACAGAAACCTCACAGGTCTCGCGAAGCGCCTGTGAGGTTTCTGAATAATAAGGAGATCATCATGCCCCGAGTACAGGCCGGTCCGGTCTATCAACTCAAGATCACCCTCCGCGACTTTCGCCCGCCCATCTGGCGGCGGGTATTGGTGGCCGGCCATTACACGCTGGCCGACCTGCACTACGTTATTCAGTTCGCCATGGGCTGGATGGACAGCCACCTGCATCACTTCGAAGTGAGCGGGACCCATTACAGCCTGCCCCTGCGCGGCACCGATTGGGAAGACGGCGGTGAAGTGGACTCCCGCCCCGTGCGGCTGGATGGGATTGCGCCGCAGGTGAAAACGAAGTTTCTCTACCTCTACGACTTTGGCGATAGTTGGGAGCATGATGTGCTGGTGGAGAAGATTTCGCCGCCCGACCCGAAGATGAAATCGCCAGCCTGTCTGGCGGGCAAAGGGGCCTGCCCGCCCGAAGACGTGGGCGGGGTGTGGGGCTACGCCGAGTTTTTGCAAGCCATCA
>CAYSIV010000183.1:7799-12876 GCA_964431175.1 uncultured Anaerolineales bacterium | reverse complement strand
ACTTCCCCAGCGGGTCGCCTTTGTAAATATCCATTCCGGCTGATACGACGAGCGTTGACGGCTTGAACTTTTGGATCAGGCTGATGGCCTCGCCGAGCGTCTGGAGATAGTGGGCGTCGTCGGTGCGAGGGGGCAGGGGGAAGTTATGGTGGAAGCCGAGTCCGGCGCCCGCCCCGGCCTCGTCGGCATAACCGGCGAAGTACGGATACTCCCAGTTGGGGTCGGCATGAATCGAGATTGTCAACACGTCCGCCGAGTCGTAGAAAATATCCTGCGTGCCGTTTCCGCCATGATAATCCACATCGAGAATGGCAACCTTGCTTAATCTTCCCGAAGGTTCTAAACCTTCGGGAAGATTTGCCGATGTCAACCACTTGGCGGCGATGGCGGCATTGTTGAGATAGCAGTAGCCGCCGCAGTTGTCGCGTCCGGCGTGGTGGCCCGGCGGGCGACAGAGGGCAAAGGCCACCTTTTCACTTGTAGCAATCGCCTGCGCGCCAGAGAGCGCGCAGTTGACCGACATGAGCGCGGCCCGATAGGTTTCGGCGATGATGGGCGCGTTGAGGTCAATGGTGTAATAGCCGGATCGACCTGCCAGCGAGGTCGGGCGCTTGTTGTTCCAACGGCGTGGAGGGAAAGCAGCCGGCATTACCAGCGGGCTGTCGAACTCCGGCCCGCCCGACTGACCGCCTTCGCTCTTCCAATCGATGAAAGCACTTTCGAGATACTGCAAATAATCGTCGGCGTGAACGGCGCGGATTGGCTCCAGGCCGAATTCTTCGGGCGGCGTGATCTCAGCCCATTTTGTTTTGCCAAGTGCGGCCAGCACCCGATCCATCCGCTCCGGGCATTCAAACACTGGCATCTTCACGCCACCCTCAAAGATTTCAAATGGCGGGTTGTGGGAGCGGTGCGCCTCCGAGTAAAAAACTTTCATGCGATTTATCTTTCGGCCAGCTGTGGAGTCAGATGTTCAACGAGAGGCGGCTATCCCGGCAATGTGACCTGGAAGCGATAGCCATAGCCCCGTTCGTTATGAATGTAGCGGGGGTGTTCGGGGTCAGGTTCGACTTTCTGGCGCAAGTGCCACACATAGCGGCGCACATGGCCGATCTCATTGGCGTACTGCGGCCCCCACACCTCACGCACCAGTTCTTCCGGCGAGAGCACTTCGCCGGCTCGGCGCATGAGCACGGTAAGCAATTTGAACTCGGTCGGCGTGAGAGTGAGCGCCTCCCCGTTGCGCGTAACGCGCCGCGTGCTGAGATCGACTTCGAGATCGCCGCCAGCTAAATTGCCTTCGCCCCGGCCGCCCCGGCCACCCCGCGCCAGCACGGCTTTGATCCGCGCCGCCAACTGCGCGAACGAGAACGGTTTGGTCACGTAATCGTCTGCGCCGAGCGAGAAGCCGCGCAGTACGTCGGCTTCCTCGCCGCGCGCGGTGAGCATGACCACCGGCACATCGCTCACTTCGCGGATCCGGATCAGCGTCTCCCAGCCGTCCTTACCGGGCATGGTCACATCCAGCACGATGAGATCGGGCTTATGCTCGAAGAGCGCACGCAAGCCGTCGCGCCCGTCGTTTGCCGTGCGCATTGCGTAACCCTGACTGCCTAGATATTCACTTAGCAGTTGGGTGAGATTGACATCGTCATCTATCAGCAGAATCTCAGACATCACCCGCCTCGTCAGGGCTTTCAGCGACTGGCAGGGTTACAGTGAACTCCGCGCCGGGAGCGGCGAGGCCGGCGGATGCCGGAGAGCGCAAAGTCACCTTCCCGCCCTGGGCCTCAGCCAACTGGCGCGCGAAGTACAGCCCCAGACCCCAGCCCGGCGCGGCGCTTTCACTGGACGTCCCGCGATAGAAACGCTCGAAAACATGCTCCTGCATGTCGGGCAGGATACCTGGCCCACGGTCAGTCACGCGGAGGCAAACATAGCCATCGGTAACGCAGGCGGCCATGCGAATCGGAGAGTCGGGCGGCGAATATTTGTCTGCATTCCGTACCAGGTTGCGGATGATCTCTTCGAGATAGGTCTCATCGGCCCACAGCGGCGGCAGGTCGCGCGGCACATCCCATTGCACCGGGCGCGCGCCGACGGGTAACACGGCCTCCACGGCGCGTTGCAGGAGTGGTAAGACAGCCACCGGCCCGAGCGTGAGGGTAAGTTTCCCCGCTTCCAGCCGCGAGAGATCGAGAATCGTCTGCACAAAGCGGGTGAGACGATCACTCTCGCGAGCCATTGCCTCCAGCGTGCGGCGCGTCGCAGGTGAAAGCGATGCGGTCTGTTGCAAGGCCACCTCCAGCCCGCCGTTGAGCACGGTGAGCGGCGCGCGCAATTCATGGCTGACCAGCGCCACAAAATCCGACTTCATTTGATCCAACTGCTGAAGCTCGGCATTGGCCCGCGCCAGTTCGGCATTGCGCTCTTCCAAGGCCACGGTGCGTTCGGCCACGCGCGATTCGAGTCCACGGTTGAGGCGCTCCAGTTCCAGCCGCGCTTTCCATTGTTCGCCCAACAGCTGTCGGATGTACGCAATCACCATGAACACCGCCGTCGGGCCGAGAACGCCGAAAAAGAATACCTCGCCGACGAGGTGGATATCGCCCAACGGCTGGTTCCTCTCAAAGATGTGTTCTCGTCCTTCGTAGACCGCCACAACGGCCAACAGGATCAGCGGCAGGCCCCACTGGATGGCGTGGACAAGCGCCCGCGGGTCACGCGAAGGGGAAGGAGAAAGGTCATTCATGGATGTGACATTTGTCATCTTCTCTGGTTCCTTGCGTTGATTATAGACCGCATTCTACACGCAGGATACTGGCGAGGACACAACTGCGACACTCCGGCACACCCTTGCGACGCGACATCGGATTAATATCTCCTTAGCCTGATTGCTTGTAGTAGCGGCTTCAGCCGCCCGGCAACGGCTGAAGCCGTCACTACCAGCTTCACAACGAGGAGAATCATCATGCCCAACAAATCAACCCTTTTCCTGTTTCTGACCGCCGCCGCGATCCTGTTGATCGCGACCGCTTGCGGCGGGGCCGCTACCACCGCCGCGCCGACACAGCCGCCAGCGGCGACACAGCTGCCACCGGCGACCGAACCCCCGGCGACAGCGGCCCTGCCTACCGAGGCTCCCCCCACCGTGCCGCCGCTCGTTGGCGACTCGATCCGCGGCGGCCTGCTCTACGACGCATGGTGGGCCGTACTCGGCGCGGACGCTCCGACCGACGACCAGCCGCTGTGGCGGACTCAGACCACCAACACCCGCACTGGCCCGGACACGTGGCGCTGTAAGGAATGCCACGGCTGGGATTATCTCGGCGCGGATGGCCGCTACGGCTCCGGCTCGCATCAGACCGGCTTTGTGGGCGTGATGGGCGTGGCCGGCCAAGACCCCAACGAAATCCTGAACATTCTCAAGGGCGGGACGAACCCCGATCACGATTTCTCGACCGCGATGGATGAGCAGGCCCTCGTGGACCTCGCCTTGTTCCTCGGCCAGGAGGTGATTGACGATTCGGCCATTATCTCTGCCGACAAGACCGCCGTCAACGGCGAGGCCGCCGCCGGGCAGACGCTCTTCGAGGAGAACTGCCTCGCGTGCCACGGCCCGCAGGGCATGGCGATCAACTTTGCCGACGAGACCGGCCCGGAGTATGTGGGCACCCTCGGCGCGGACAACCCGTGGGAGTTCCTGCACAAAGCCCGCTTCGGCCAGCCCGGCGAGACGATGCCCGCCGGCATGAACCTCGGTCTCAGCGATCAAGATTACGCCAACCTGCTGGCCTACGTCCAAAGCCTGCCCACCTCGTCGCCGGTGGCCGAGGGCGGTCGGCTGTACGACGCCTGGTGGACCGCCATCGGCGCAGAAGCGCCAGCCGGTGATCAGTCGCTGTGGAAGACACAAACCACCAACACCCGCACCGGCCCGGACACGTGGCGGTGCAAGGAATGCCACGGCTGGGATTATCTCGGCGCGGATGGCCGCTACGGCTCCGGCTCGCATCAGACCGGCTTCGTGGGCATCTTCGCCGCCAAAGACAAGAGCGCCGACGAACTGACCGCCGCCCTCACCGGCCAGGTCAATCCCGACCACGATTTCTCGGCTTATCTTGACGAGGCGCAAATCAATATGCTGGTCGCCTTCATCCAGCAAGGCCCCACCGACACCTCGGCCTACATCAACGCCGATAAGACCGTGAACGGCGACCCGGCCAAAGGCAAGAGTGTCTACGTTGGCATCTGCGAGCGCTGTCACGGCGAGCAGGGCAAGCTGATCAATTTTGGCGACGAAGCCGGTCCCGAGTACGTGGGCACCCTCGCTGCCGACAACCCATGGGAGTTCTGGCACAAGGCTTCCTTCGGCCAGCCTGGTGAGCCGATGCCCGTCGGCATCAACAACGGCTGGGCACCGCAGGACTTGGCCGACCTGCTGGCTTACGCGCAGACGTTACCGCAAAAGTAAAAAGATTATGAAGTCGGAAGGCGGAAGGGTGAAAGCTTCATTCTTCCGCCAACCCGACGCCGTGCCGAACTGTTCCGGCCGGGCGGCGTGGCTCATACACCTTGTCAATTTGGGTGATTTCTCTCCCCTTTCTCGGGTGACACCACTCACTAGCCCGGTTGAGCGAGTCCGGCTATGCTCCCCGGCATGAGGTCCTTGTTCACCCGGTTGTCCCCCGTTCGCTCCAGCCTCCGCGCCCAAGTCACGTTAGGCTTGGTATTGTCCCTCCTCATCACTCTCGGCATTTTTACAGGGATTGAATATGTGCGCTACCAACAGGTAGCGATTGCCAATTTTTCGTTTCTCGCCGCACAAACTGGCCGGGTGATTGAAAACAGCCTTCAGCTTGAGATGCTCTCGCAGAACCCCGAGGGGCTTCAGCATACGTTGGACGCCATTGGGGAGGACGAAATGTTGCGGATTGTGTACCTGATGAATACCGATGGCCGGGTAGTCTTTGCGCCGCAAAAGAAGGACGTGGGGAAGCAATTGGACAACCGCGATCCGGCCTGCCAGCTCTGTCACCGGCTACCGGTGGAATTGCGTCCGGCGAGTGTCGTCGTC
>CAYSIV010000183.1:5582-7789 GCA_964431175.1 uncultured Anaerolineales bacterium | reverse complement strand
ACAGCGTGTTTTCCGTACAATGAACCCGATTGAAAACCGGGAGGCCTGCTACAAGTGCCATGACTCCAAAGAACGGTTGATTGGCCTCCTGCTCACCGACATTTCTATAGCGCCGTTGGAAAAGCCCCTGGCCGACGAATTCCGTGAGAGCCTCCTGTGGCGGGCCGGCGCTATCCTGGTCACTGTGATCATCGTCAACCTGATAATCAGCCGGCTGGTTATCCGCCGGATCGAAAGGGTTGCCCAGGCCCTGGCGCAATTTGGCCGGGGGAGTATGGATGTGCGGCTGCCGGCCGAGAGGCCAGATGAGATCGGGCAACTGGCGGCGACGTTCAATGAAATGGGCCAGCGTGTCCAGGCAGAAGAGGCCGAAAACCAGGCCTTGTCCGAAAGCCTGCGCCACGAAGCAACTCAACGCCAAAAACTGCTCAAGCGACTCATTACGGCGCAAGAAGAAGAACGGCAGAGGGTGGCCCGCGACTTGCATGACGACCTCGGACAATACCTGGCCGGGCTGGCCGCCCACCTCGAGGCGGCGGAACGGATGATTTCTTACCAGCCAGAACAGGCTCGAGTCCAGCTTCGGCGGACTCGAGCCCTGGTCGCGGAAACGACCGAGCGAGCCTACGATTTGATTTTGTCTCTCCGCCCGTCGGCGCTGGATGATTTGGGCCTAGTGCCGGCTGTGCGCGCTCATGCAACGCGGGCACTGGGAGGCAGCAACATTCAGTTCGAGATCGACTCCCGTGAATTCACCCGCCGACTGCCGCCGGAAATTGAGACTGCACTATTTCGGACGTTTCAGGAGGCCTTGAGCAACGTGATACGACACGCCGGGGCAAAACAGGTGTGCCTCAAGCTGGTTGGGCACAACGGCCTATTCACCGGTGAAATCGTCGACGACGGATGCGGCTTCGACACGGCCTCTATTCGCCCAAATGGAAATGACCGCCGTGGCTTGGGCCTGGCAGGGATGCATGAGCGGGTGGCCCAGTGCGGCGGCAAGTTGGAGATCATTTCTCAGCCGGGGGCTGGCACCATGCTTCGAGTTCGTATCCCCTTTCCGGAGATAGACGATGACTGACAAAATCCGCGTATTGATTGCCGACGATCACACCATCGTCCGGGTGGGTGTTCGCATGCTATTAGAAGGTGAGCCGGATATCGAGGTGGTTGGCGAAGCGCTCGACGGCGCGCAAGCCGTGACGCTTGCCGGAACGCTGAAGCCCGATGTAGCTCTGATGGACTTCGCCATGCCAAACATGAATGGACTGGAGGCCACGCAACAGATCAAGGCTCTTTTTCCAGAGGTACAGATTCTTGTATTGACCATGCACCGCTCGGACGAGTACTTTTTTGAGATGCTCAAAGCTGGCGCATCAGGTTATGTGCTCAAGGCCGCCGAGACAAACGAACTCATCGGCGCTGTTCGCGCGGTAGCCCGGGGCGAGGTATTCCTATACCCGACGATGGCCCGCCAGCTCCTGCAAGAGTATCTCCATCATCAGGCCGAACCAGACGAGCCAGGCCAACCGGCGCTTACGATACGCGAAAAAGAAATTCTGCGCTTGTTTGCCGAAGGGTATAGCAATAAGGAAATTGCTGAAAAATTGATCGTCAGCCCCAGCACGATACACAGCCATCGCTCAAATCTGATGCGAAAACTCAATTTAAGCAGCCGTTACGAGTTGATCCAGTATGCGCGCCAGCGCGGCCTAACCACACCCTAGGCCCAACTTCCAATCAGGCCCAAGTAAGTATTTCCTCCTCACAAAACGCCAACCAAGTTGGCGTTTTTTTTGCCACAAATAGCGACTGCCCCGATAGTCAAACGTGATATTTTGCACTAATCTGTGACTAAGGAATCAACTGAGAAGATGAAGACCTGGCGGGTGTACGTCATATGGACTTACCCGCTGTTTCATGAGTCGTTGCGCTTGCTCCTCAATCATCCCGGTATTGAATGGGTAGGTGCAACTTCGGACCACGAAGCGGCGCGCAGTCATGTTGCCAACCTCCGGCCAGACACAATTTTGGTGGAAGAAGTGGAAAGCAGTGACATCAGCACGGAGACGGTGAAGTTGTTGGAATGCAGTTCGATAGACGTTCGGATCATTCGCCTTAGTCTGGCGAACAACGAGCTAATGATCTATCACCGCGAACAGAGAAACATGGGACAGGCCGAAGATCTGTTGCGGCTGATTCGA
>CAYSIV010000183.1:0-5572 GCA_964431175.1 uncultured Anaerolineales bacterium | reverse complement strand
TGATCACATCAATTTCTTTATGGAAAACAGAAGGGAGAGAACGCCAATGAAAATCATTATCAACCGTATTGCCATCTTGGGATTGCTTGCTCTGGGGCTGGCAGTGCTGCTGGCCGCCTGCGCCGGCCCGGCTGGCGAGTCCGGACTAGCGGGAGAAGCCGGACCGCAGGGGCCGCAAGGGGAAGCCGGGCCGGCCGGGGCTCCCGGGGAAGCCGCCGTCCTGCCTCCCGACCCAGGGCTTCAGGTCAAGATCACCGGCGTCGAGTTTCCGGCCGACGGAAAACCGGTGGTGAGTCTGACCATCACCGACAACGCAGGCACATCGCTCAAGCCCGAAGTTCTGGAAGGCGCGCGCTTCTTTATCGCCCAGGTTGTGGTAGATGAGGCCACTGGCGCGACCAAGTATCAAAACTTGCTGGTGCATGAGGTGAAGGGCCAGCCGTATGTCGTGGACGGCGAGACGAAACAGCCCGCGCTGACGACGGCCAATCAGCCGTTCGCCGACAGGGACGGCCCGTGGGCGCCCGCAGATATCGGTTACACGTACACCTTTACCAACACGCTGACGTCGGAAGTGGACCCGGCTCTGACGACTGCAATTGGAGTGTCCGCCTGGAAAGATGCTCGGGCGACCGTCGCCAACGACGTGTACACCTTCGTCCCCGCGGGCGGCGAGCCGACGGTGACACGTGAGGTGGTGACGACCGCGGCCTGCCAGACCTGCCACAACCCGTTGATGGCGCACGGCGGCACACGCCGCGACACCCGGCTGTGCGTTCTCTGCCACACCGACCAGAACACCGATGCCGCGTCCGGGAATTCGGTGGAGTTCAAAGTGATGATCCACCGTATCCACTCAGGCTCACAGTTGCCTAGCGTGGCAGCCGGCACGATGTACAACATCGGGACCAGCGACTTTTCAAAGGGAACGTGGCCGCAGGACACGCGCAACTGCACGACGTGCCACAGCGGCGGCGCGCAGAGTGACCACTACAAGACTGCGCCAAATACGGCGGCCTGTACCTCGTGCCACGACAACGTCAACCTGGCGACGGGTGAAAACCATCCGGGCGGCAAAGTCACCGACGATGCAAAGTGCGCCTCCTGCCACGTGCCTGACGGCGAAGAGTTCGACGCCTCGGTCACCGGCGCGCACGTCATCCCGGCGAATTCGACTCAGATCACGGGTGTGACTCTGGAGATCGTCGGTGTGGAGGGCGCGGCGCCGGATGGCTCGCCGACCGTCACCTTCAAAGTGACGGACAACAGCGGCAAGGCCATTGCTCCGGTGGACATGGACCGTCTTTCTGTGACAATGGCCGGCCCCACCACCGATTACACCAATCGCGTGACCGAGGCCATCTACCGCGCGGCCGATCCGCTTCCGCCGCCTCCTAACGTTGAAGCGGTGGGCGACGGCAGTTTCCGCTATACGTTTACGGCCAAGATTCCCAAGGACGCGGTTGGCACGTACGCCTTCGGCCTGGAAGGCCGCGTCAGGCAGACCATCCAGGGCGTGGAAGCGCCAGTGAACGTGGCTGGCTTCAATCCGGTAACCTACGTCGCTCTCGACGGCGGCAAGCCCGTTGAGCGGCGGCAGGTGGTGGACCGAGAAAAGTGCAATGCCTGCCACCAAAATCTGGCCTTGCACGGTGGCAACCGGCAGAACACCCAATACTGCGTGCTGTGCCACAACCCCATGGGCGTCGATGGGGCAGGGCGCCCGCCAGAGGCCATGCCTCCGGCCAGCATTAACTTCCGGGTGCTGATCCACAAAATCCATCGCGGCGTAGAGGCCAACAATCCGGCCATCATCTACGGCGGCGGCGCCACGCCGGACAACTTCGGAGACGTCGTGTTCCCCGGCGATCTGGCCGCCTGCCAGACCTGCCACTTGGCTGGCACGTATGACCTGCCTCTGCCTAGCGGCGTCCAGCCCACGACCATCACTCAGGCCGGCAAGATCGTCTCAACCACCTTGCCTATCCGATCGGTCTGCACGGCCTGCCACGATAGCGTACCTGTGGCCGGTCACGTGGAATTAATGACGACAGCGTCAGGCGTTGAAACGTGCGAGGTCTGCCACGGCGTGGGCAGCGAGTTCGACGTTACCAGTGTTCACCACTGATCCTGACACAGTGGTGAGCATATTGCCTCTCCTACCCTCCCGAAGGCACACAGCCCTCGCCTTCGGGAGGGCGAACGGTCACTCTTATGTTTAGGTCTTCTTCCGCACTTATTCGCCTTGGACAGTATTTGATCATCGTCCTTTTGGCCTCAATCACTATCTGGATCGCGTCGGCGTCGGGTGATCATCGAATCGCCTATGCCCTGCCCGAATACGCGTCCCGCACCGGCGAGCCGTGCGCGACCTGCCACGTCAATCCTGGCGGCGGCGGCCCGCGCACCCTGCGCGGCTTGCTGTGGTCGGCGCGCGGCAAGCCCGACGCCGTGCCGCAACTGCCTGGTATTTTGATCGCTCCAGGCGTGAGCGATGGCGCGGAACTGTACGACATCGCCTGCGCTGGATGCCACGGGCGCCAAGGCCAGGGGCTCTTCGCCATCAGCCTGGTCGGCATCGGCGTCCCCGAAAGATCGATCCGCTCATTCGTCACGCGCGGAATCCCGCTCAGCGGTATGCCAACTTTCGGGGGGCAGTTTGCCGAATCGCAACTCGACGCGCTGGTGACGTTTGTGGCCGGGCTGGCGAGCGGAGAAATCGCGCCGCCCCCCGATTCGTACTCACTGCCTCCGGCTCAATTCAAATGTTCACCCGCCTCGGCTTTGGTGAAATGCGGAGTCAAGTGACATGGCTGCTCCTCCTTCGACTTCCCCTTCGACTTCGCTCAGGGCAGGGCTCAGGGCAGGACTGACCCGCCGCGAATTTCTCAAACTGGCCGCCACCACCGTGGCCGCCGCCGCCGCGATGGGCGGCCTGCCGAGTCTGCTCACCGCGCGATCCGTGCGCGCCTTCAGCGGCACGCTCCTCACCTCGGCGGATGACGTGATCGTGCCGGGGGTGTGCCTGCTCTGCCCCAGCGGGTGCGGGACTTTGACTCGCGTTGCCGATGGCCGCGCCGTCAAGCTCGAAGGCAACCCCATGCACCCGATCAACCTCGGCGCGCTTTGCCCCAAAGGGCAGGCCGCGCCAGAACTGCTATACAACCCCGACCGCCTCACCGGCCCGATGAAGCGCGCCGGTGAGCGGGGTTCTGGCGATTGGGAGTCGATTTCGTGGGACGAAGCCGTTCAAACCGTTGCCCAGAAACTCGGCGACCTGCGCGCCGCCGGGAAACCGGAGCGGGCCGCATTGATGCGCGGCGAAGCGCGCGGCCAACTGAGTTCCTTCCTCGAAAGATTCATGCGCGCCATCGGTTCACCCAACGTCATCTCGCGCGAAAGCCTGAACGTCGCCGCCGCCAAGCTGGGCATGTATCTCACCCAGGGCATTTACGATCTACCTGCCTACGATCTCGAAAACAGCAATTACGTCCTCAGCTTCGGCGCGAATTTGCTGGAAGCCGGGCCGTTCCCGCAACGCATGGTGTCCGGATACTCGTACATGAGGCGTGGCCGCGCCGACCGGGGCAAGGTCGTCGTCATTGATCCGCGGCAGGGCGTGAGCGGGGCCAAGGCCGATGAATGGATTCCAATCAACCCCGGCACGGACGCGGCTCTGGCGCTCGGCCTGGCCAACGTCATCATCCGCGCCGGGCTGGTCGATTCTAACTTCGTCAACAACTACAGTTTTGGATACGAAGATTTTCCGGACGAATCCGGCACGGTTCTGCACAAAGGCTTCAAGGATTTCGTTCTGGAGAATTACGATCCCGCCCGCGTTGAAGAGATTACCGGTGTTCCGGCGACGACGATCTCGCGGCTGGCAGGCGAGTTCGCCGGCAACAAACCGGCGGTCGCCATTCTGCCGGGCAAGGGCGGACTGCTCAACGGCACGCTCGGCGGCGTGTATGCGGCGATGGCCGTGCATTGCCTCAATGCGCTGGTCGGCAGTATTGACGTGCGGGGCGGCGTGCTCACTCAACGTTACCCGATATTACAAGAATGGCCCGACCTGCCCGTTGACACGGTCGCTCAACAAGGCTGTGGCGCAGAACGAATTGACGGCGCAGGCACCCAGTTCCCGCTCGCCCGCGATGCCTATCAGGCCGTCGCCGACCGCGTGCTGGCCGGTCACCCGCTGGAAGTTCTGTTCCTCTACGACGCCAACCCCGTGTACGAAGTCCCCGGCGGCGCGCGCTTCGTCGAAGCCTTCGACAAGATTCCGTTCATCGTTTCGTTTGCCTCGTTCATGGACGAGTCCGCGCAGTACGCCGATCTCGTATTGCCGGAGCCTACGTTCCTCGAGCGATACGAAGATCATTTCTTTGAAGGACTGGGCTATCCCGGCGTGGGACTCCGCCAACCCGTGATTTCGCCGCGACACGATACGTTGAGCGTGGGAGATTTCTTCCTGCGCTTGGCGGCGGCAGTAGGCGATCCGGTAGCGGGCGCGTTCCCGTGGAAAACATACGAAGAAGTTCTGCGCTTCCGCTTGGCCAACGTGGGCGCGGATTGGCAAACGGTGTCAGAGCTTGGGGTGTGGATGACGCCGGGCTATCGCTTTGCGCGCCGCGGCAGTGAGAAGTGGGTAAATGAGGTGGTGAGCCGCGACCGCCGCAACGCGCCGCGCGATGGATACTTCGACTTTTACAGCCGGGAGTTAAACTGCATCCTCGGCGCGCTGGACGAATCGCAACTGTCCGCGCTGGGCCTCTCGCAGACCGGCAGCGCGGTGCGCGATGTGGCGTGCGTGCCGCACTACGAACCGACCCCCTATGCCGGTGAGGCCGCCGACTATCCTTTCACCCTCAACGTTATCACGTTGATGAGCCTTGGTCCAGTGAGCGCGGCGGCGAACATGCCCACCTTGCAAGAGATCAGCGGTATGACCGTGGGCGAGACATGGGGCAGTTGGCTGGAGATAAACCCCGAAGCGGCGCGGGAACTTGGCCTAAGCGACAAAGACGAAGTATGGGTCGAGAGTCCGTTCGGCAAAGCGCGGACGAAAGTGCGTATCGTCAAAGGTCTGCGCCCCGACGTGGTGAATCTGCCATACAACCAGGGCCACACTGCCATCGGCCGCTGGGCCAAAGATCGCGGCGTGAACGGCATGGCTTTGCTCAACCCGGCCTCCGAGCCGGCGGCGGGGCTGGCCGCGTTCACGAATACACGAGTGAAGGTGTATCGGGCATAAACTTCAAAATTCAAATCTCAAACTCCCAAACGTGGGCGCAAGGCGGCGGTTTGCATTTTGAACTTTGGAGTTTGAGATTTGGGATTTGGAGTTTGGGATTTGGAGTTTCTTCATGCGTTGGTCAATGGTGATCGATCTCGATAAGTGTGTCGCCTGCCAAGGTTGCAGTATCGCCTGCCGGTTCGAGAACAACACGCCGGTGGTGAACCCTGCCGAGGCCGTGAAAGGCCGCGCCGTGCGTTGGAACGACGTGTTCCCCATGCCGATCAATCCCACCGAGGAGACCGGCGAATTCCCGAACGTCAAGACGCGCTACCT
>CAYSIV010000182.1:2161-12883 GCA_964431175.1 uncultured Anaerolineales bacterium | reverse complement strand
CGCCAAGTGGGCGTAGCCTATTGCCGGGAATTGGCTCTCGCCCTGCTGGAAAGCCCGGAATCCAAGGCGATTTCGCATGTCACCTTCTGGAACTATCAACGCCAACTGAACTGCAACGGCCAGCGGCAACGCAAGCTGAAGCGCTGTCGGGAGCTACTCGGGGTCAGGGCGGCGGCTGAGCCGATAGTCGCCGAAAATGCCGCCGACCTCTTGAAACGATTGACGGGCGTGGACGTACACCAATGCCCGGTGTGTGGCTTGGGGCAGATGAGACGCAAACAGGAACTCGAGTCGGCCTATGCTTTGTTTAGGCGAGCGCGGCTACAGCCGGCTTTCTCGGCGGCTGAGGGCGTAGCGGTCTGAGACCGGGGGTGGAGTCCGCCTGAAGCACAGTGAGAGGCGCGAATCAGTGGCAAAATCGTGGACGACTTGGTTACGGCCTACGGGAGATCGGCGGGGAGAGGGTCGCGTGCCCGGCGACTTGTCGTTTGGGCCACCGACGATTGCGGAGTACAATCCCCATAGCCGAGTTTCTGACAGGGGCCGCGGTTTCGTCCAACTCGCCGTTGGAGCCGACCTGCTTTCGTTCTAAAGGGGTAAGTGGTCTTGCCTGCAGGGGCGCATGAAGGGATAGTTTCGTGCGCCTGATCCGCAGGCGGCTCAACTTTACGTTGGGCACGTCATTTACTGAAGCACAAATTCAGGTTGCATTTTTTTATAGTTGTGATAATATGAGTCAGGCGGTCTATGATAAGCACATGCGGCTGATGGTTGTACTGTGGTACGAATTAGCGAGTCATATAATACCCATAATCGTACGTATAGCAGTCTCGAAATACAGCCGCAAAGGTCGTAGGTTCAAGCCCTATACCGCCCACACAATCTCCAATCCTCTAATTCTCAACCTTCAGTGAGAATGGAGAATTGGAGAAAAAGAGAATTGAAACGCAACGACCGGGACGAGTAACTGTTGAGCGTGCAACAGGGAGCGGCGGCCACTGACTGAGAGCCTCCGCCAGCAAAGCAACAGCCAAAACCACCCGCGAGCGTGACTCTGAACCCTCAAAGACCTGTCAGGTTTTCGCGAAGCGACCTGACAGGTTTGGAGAAAGTAGGGGAAACGGGCCGGCCCGTTACAGCCGCAGAGATAGTCAAGAAGTCTTGTAGTCGCATAGTCTTGTGGTCAACAAACCACTCGACCCCCTGACTACATGACCCCTCGACTCAATTGGGTGGAACCGCGTAGTCTGAAGACTCTCGCCCCATGTTTGGGTGAGAGTCTTTTATTTTTGAGTCAGTGAACCGCAAAGAATGCGGAAAACGCAAAGTTTCCCTTGTTTCCTTCTTCTCCATGTTTTCCTTTGCGCCCTTTGCCCCTTCGCGGTAAAAATTGCTATGCCCGAAATCTATATCAGCACCGACGTCGAAAGTGACGGCCCGATCCCGGGGCCGCACTCCATGCTCAGTTTCGCCTCGGCGGCCTACCTGCCCAACAAGACTCTGGTGAGCACGTTTGCGGCTAACCTGGAGACCTTGCCCGGCGCGTCGGGCCACCCGGAGACGCTGGTTTGGTGGCAAACCCAACCGGCGGCGTGGGCGGCCTGCCGCAAAGATTTGCAATCGCCACGCGTGGCGATGAAGAATTATCTGGCGTGGCTCAAGACCCTGCCGGGCACACCGGTGTTCGTGGCCTATCCGGCGGCGTATGACTTCATGTTCGTGTATTGGTATCTCATCAAGTTCACTGGTGAGAGTCCATTTTTGCACTCGGCCCTGGACGTCAAAACGTATGCCATGGCGTTGTTGAAGAAAGAGTATCGGGAGTCGACCAAAGATGCCATGCCGAAACGCTGGTTCGACACCCTGCCACACACGCATCTGGCCCTGGACGACGCTATAGAACAGGGCGCGCTGTTCTGCAATATGCTGGCCGAGAATGTAGGGATGAAATGCGAGTGATCAGCTTTCGGCAGGAAGCAGATCGTCTACTCCAAGTTCGAAGCCGTTGAGGAGAGTTGAGCGGGCGCGGTCACCGGAGTTGAATTGCCCTGAAAGCTTGTACAACCGCCCGTCAAGAGTGTAAACGGAAATGCGGCGAGCTTGTGGATTGATGATCCAATATTCAGGAATACCAGCCTGGGCGTATTCGCGAAACTTCGTTTCTGTGTCGTGCGGCTCGTTACTGGGTGAAATGATTTCTACTGCTAAATCGGGCGGCCCGCTTTCTCGTTCGCCCATGCGGTCAAGGTGTGCAGTAACCCAAATCATAATATCCGGCTCACGGTATTTGCCCGGCCACAGGCGGATAGGATGAGGCGCGACAGCGATCTTGCCAGCTTCATTCTGTTTGAGCCAATTTTTCGCGAGGGTGGCAAACTCCAACAGGATGGTTTGATGTTTGAGGGTTGGCATAGGCAAAATCACCAGTCTGCTGTCCGAGAGTTCTATCGGGCGGTTAAAGGCTTCTGAAAAGACAAGGTAAGCCTCTTCGCTCCACACTTGTTCGCTGAGGAGTTCGTAGGCCAGTTCCTGCTCAGTCTGGGCAGTAGGCGAATATGTCTGGGGCGTAAACGGGGCGCTTACAATTGTCATGCTTTTACCTTGTTGAGAGTCTAGCACATTCGGCATAGGACGGCAAAAGGAGGGAATATGACTAACCCCAACACCAAGACTACCAAGCGGCCCTGCCAGAGGTTGTGAACCGCGCATCTGCCGGGCCGCGTAATGTTTGCGAAAGCGGTTCAGCAGAGAAATCAAACTGTTTGTAGAGCGAATTGCCAATTCGCTCCATTGAAGGAGATCAAAATGTCCAACCAACCTAAAGAACGCTATGAAGAGTCGGAGCTTTACAAAATCCGCCACTCGACGGCGCATGTGATGGCTCAGGCCGTGAGCGAACTGTTCGAGCCGGGCCAGGCCAAGATCGCCATCGGGCCGCCCATCGAGAACGGCTTCTACTACGATTTCGATCTGCCACGCGCCCTCACCCTCGACGACTTCGAAGCCATCGAGAAGCGTATGAGGCAGATTGTCGGTGGCAACCACAAGTTCGGGCGCCAGGAAGTGAGCGCCGACGAAGCCCGCGCCCAGTTCAAGGATCAGCCCTACAAACTGGAACTGATCGACGGCCTCGACAAGGGCGGCGTGGACGAGTACGGCACGCCGGTCGGCGCGACAAACGAGAAACCCGTCATCTCGTTCTATACGCACGATACGTTCACGGACTTGTGCCGGGGGCCACACGTGGAGCACACCGGCAAGATCAACCCCTCGGCCTTCAAGCTAATGAGCATCGCCGGCGCTTACTGGCGCGGCGACGCGGAGCGCCCGCAACTTCAGCGCATTTATGGTACGGCCTGGAAGACGGCCAAAGAACTCGAAGAGTATCTCTGGAAGATCGAAGAGGCCAAGAAGCGCGATCATCGCAAGCTGGGCAAAGAGCTTGGCCTGTTCTACCTCTCCGACGACGTTGGCCCCGGCCTGCCCCTCTTCGCGCCCAAAGGCGAAATGTTGCGCTACCAGATGGAGAAGTACGTGCGCGACACGCAGACGCGCTACGGCTACCAGCACGTGTGGACGGGCCATTTAGTGAAGGAGAGCCTGTATCACCGTTCCGGCCACTACGACAACTACAAAGACTCGATGTTCCCGCCGATGGTAGACGAAGGGGTGACGTTCCGCCTCAAGCCCATGAACTGCCCCAGCCACATGACGCTCTACAAAGAGATGGGCAAGCATTCGTACAAGGAACTGCCTTTGCGCTTTGCCGAGTTCGCCACGCTCTATCGTTACGAGAAGACGGGCGAACTGAGCGGCCTCACGCGCGTGCGCGCCCTGACGCAGGATGATTGCCACATCTTCTGCCGCCCGGATCAGATCGAGCAGGAGTTTACGCTCTGCCTCAACCTGATCCGCGAAGTGCTGGGCCGCTACAAATTCACGGACTATCGGGTGCGTCTCTCCCTGCGCGGCGATGAGGGCAAGTACGTGGCCGACGACGAGAAATGGACGCTGGCGACGAATGCCCTCAAAGCCGCCCTCGACGCGAACGGCGTTGAGTACGACGCCGTTGAAGGGGAAGCCGCCTTTTATGGCCCCAAGGCCGACTTCCTGGCCCGCGATGTTTTAGGCCGCGAGTGGCAACTTTCCACGATCCAAGTAGACTTCATCCAACCGGCCCGACTCGGGTGCGAGTACGTCGGCGAAGACGGGCAAGCCCACACGCCGGTACTTCTGCATCGGGCTGTCACGGGTTCAACAGAACGCTTCCTGGGCGTCATCATCGAGCACTTTGCGGGCGCGTTCCCGGTATGGCTCGCGCCGGTGCAGGCGATGATCATTCCCATCGCCGAGCGGCACGTCGAGTATGCCAACAAAGTGGCCGAGCAGTTGAAAGCGGCCGGCTTCCGCGCGGAAGTGGATGCGCGCAGTGAGCGCATGCAGGCCAAGATTCGCGACGCCCAACTGCAAAAGATTCCCTACATGCTGGTGTGTGGCGACAAAGAGGCCGAGGCGGGCGCGGTGGCGGTTCGCCTGCGGTCTGGCGAAGACCTGAAGGCCAAG
The DNA here is from genome assembly GCA_964431175.1 of uncultured Anaerolineales bacterium. Lineage (GTDB taxonomy): Bacteria > Chloroflexota > Anaerolineae > Anaerolineales > VGOW01 > VGOW01. Next base: position 8,320 of record CAYSIV010000182.1, on the reverse strand, counting down.
CCTCTGGCCGAGGTGATCGAGATGATGAAACAGGCCGTTGAGAACGGGGATTAAGGGATTATCCAGACCCTAAGGGTCTTCGAGACCCTTAGGGTCTGGACGAGTCCTAAGTTTCCCCAACAGAGGCGGTTCAACCTGAATCCAAAAGGAGTCTAAAATGACCAATCCACAACGACTTGACCTGCCTGATCCCACTGTCACCGCAAGTGGCAGGGGGCAAACCGGCATGGAATACAAGATCATCGGCACAACTCTGCAGGCGGTGATCATGGAACTCGATCCCGGTGAAACCGTCTACTCGGAAAGCGGCGGCATGGCCTGGATGAGCGGCAACATCGTGATGAAGACCAGCGGGCGCGGCGGCGGGCTGGGTGGTGTGCTTAAGCGCGCCGTCAGCGGCGAGTCGCTCTTCCTGGTGGAGTACACCAGCCAGGGCGGCAAAGGCACGGTGGCCTTCGCCTCTGACTTCCCCGGCAAGATCGTTCCGGTGACACTCGCCGAGGGCCAACAGATGATCGCCCAGAAGTCGGCGTTCCTGTGCGCCGAAAAAACCGTTGGGCTGGATATTCACTTCCGGCGCAAGCTGGGCGCGGGTCTGTTCGGCGGTGAGGGCTTCATCATGCAAAAGCTCACCGGGCCGGGCATCGCCTTTGTCTGCCTCGACGGCGAGATCATGGAATACACGCTGGGCCCGACCGAAGTGCTCAAGGCCGATACCGGCCACGTGGCCATGTACGAGCCGACAGTGAACTTCGACATCGAAATGGTGAGCGGCATGACCAACATTCTGTTCGGCGGCGAAGGACTGTTCCTGGCAACCCTGCGCGGGCCAGGACGGGTATGGTTGCAAACTATGCCGACGATGAATCTGGCAAAAGCCATCATGCCCTACCTGCCCAAAGCTCCGGCGGGCTAAAGCTCAATAGTCACCATCAAACGCCGGCTCTCATGCCGGGCGTTTGACTCAAGGATGTGAGGATGTCTTACCTGGCCGTTGCTCGACAAGGAAAGAATCAGTGGTGGCGGTTTTTGATCGCCGTGCCGTTTATTCTGTTCGGGTGGCTCATCATCGGCTCGCTCCCGCTCGTTGCCGCCGTCATCGTTCTCAGGGTCGACGGCAACCCGGCCACCGATATTGATCCGGCCACCGGCCAGCTTATCGGAGTCGATCCCCTGTGGTCGTTTCTCCTGCTCATGATCAGTTTCGCCATCTTTCTGGGCGGCGTCATCAGCGCCGTGATGCTAATTCATCAGCGGCATCCACGGACGTTGATCACCCCGGCCAGCGCCGTCAACTGGAAACGGGTTGGACAAGGATTCGTTGTCTGGGGTTTATTGGCGGCGGCTATGTCGATAGTCGAGTCGATTTTGTACCCGGGCCGTTATCAACTCGCTTTCGATCTTGCCCGCTTCATCCCGTTTGCCATCGCTTCCCTGATCCTGATCCCGATTCAAACGACGGCGGAAGAATTTTTCTTCCGGGGTTATCTCCTGCAAAGCTTCGGCCTGCTCACCAAAAATCCAATCGTTCTGAGCCTGTTGTCCGGATTCCTCTTCATGTTGCCCCACCTCGCCAACCCGGAAGTAGCTGTCAACTTCTGGCTGTTGGTTCTGTTTTACTTCAGCTTCGGCGCGTTTCTGGCCTGGGTGTCGCTCAAAGACAACAGCCTCGAACTGGCGCTTGGCGTCCACGCCGGCAACAACCTGTTCACCGTCCTGTTCGCCAACTACCCTAACGGGGCGCTGATCACACCCGCCGTCTTCACTGTGGGAGAACTGGACGCCGTCTACAATCTGGCCGGCTCACTGGTCAGCATTGGCCTGTTTTACCTGTGGTTTTTTGGGCCGTTGAAGCCCAGAAATTAGAACAATTAGAACATCTGTATTGACAATCGCTCAATACAGTCGTAATATTAGTGCATTCCAATTGACCCGTCTGCTCAAGGCAGACGGTAACTTACACAAGGAGATTACCATGTACCAGAAACTCATCATCGCAGGCAATTTGGGGAAAGACCCGGAAATGCGCTACGCGACAAACGGGGATGCCGTCACGAGCTTCAGTGTGGCCACCAGCCGCAAATACACCGATAAGGGCGGCAACAAGGTCGAAGAAACGACCTGGTTCCGGGTGTCGGTGTGGGGCAAACAGGCGGAAACTTGCAATCAGTATCTCAAAAAGGGGCGGGCGGTGTTGGTCGAGGGGCGGCTCAACGCCGACAAGGCTACTGGCGGCCCACGAACCTATACTCGACAAGATGGCACGACAGGCACGTCATTTGAGATCACAGCCGAGAGCGTCCGCTTCTTGAGCAGTGGTCAGCGTGACGGAGACACCGGGGCGCTAGGCGGACAAACAGCCGTGCACGACGCCCCCACCGACGAAGAGAACATCCCGTTCTAAACTTCAGCCGCCTCCCATAAGCACAACCCCAACAGCCGTCGGCACACTACCGGCGGCTGTTTTTCCTTTTACGAAGATTTGGAAATTGCCATGAGTGATCAGCCCTCTCCCCCCCAACCGCCCGCCCCGGCGCCTCAACAACAAATTCAACTGGAACTGCCAATCAATCTCGACGCCATCTACACCAACTTTGCCATCATCACTCACAGCCCTTCTGAGGTGATCATCGACTACGCCCGCATCCTGCCCAACACGCCCAAATTGAAAGTTGTGGCCCGGATCATCCTGACTCCGATGAACGCCAAAGTTCTACACAAAGCGTTGGGCGAGAACCTGGCCAAATACGAAGCCCAATTCGGCCTCATCATCCTTCCCACCGGCCTGGCCGACCAACTCTTCAAGCCGCCCAAGCCTGAATAGGGTCAACGGATTTAGCGGATTGAACGGATGGGAGAAAAATCATGGCAAAAATAATCACGCCTTATGATACCTTTACTTACAAGATTATTGGGTTGGCGATGGCTGTTCATAATGAACTCGGGCCGGGATTCCCAGAAGAGTTTTATCAAAAAGCGGTGAGCATTGCCATGACAACTGACAGCATAATTCATGATCGCGAGTTCCAGATCGAAGTCGTCTTTCGCGGTCAACAAGTCGGCCTCTTTCGCCTGGATTTTGTTGTCGAGCGCAAAGTCGTGCTTGAATTCAAAGCGCTTGAAGTTCTCAACCCCGTTCATGAACAACAAGTCATCTCGTACTTGGCCGCTTCCGGCCTTGAGGTTGGATTGCTGATCAACTTCGGCGCGGTAAGCCTTCAACACAAACGCATCTTCCCATCCAAAGCTATCCAAAATAGCCCGGCCTTCCAAGCCAGAAAACAAATCCAAATCCGCTGAATACGTTCAATCCGTTGACCCTTCTTCTTGCCATGAACAACTTAGACCAAATTGCCAATCGCATCCGTGACAACTTCACCGCCAAGAACGCCGCCCGCGACAAAGCCCTTGAGCGCTCGCGCTCCCTCATCCGCTTCTGCGCCAACTCGATCCGCGCCGCTCATCGCGACGAGCGTGACGAGGCCCGCGCCCTGCTCGCGCAGGCCCGCCAGATCGTGGATGCCATCCGCGCCGACCTGACCGCCTACCCCGATCTCTACCACGCCGGTTATACGCAGGATGCCCTCAAAGAATTTGCCGAAGCCAACATTGTGCTGGCCCTGATCACCAACGAGTCTCTGCCCGAACCTGAGGCGATTGGTGTGGAATACGCCGCTTATCTCAACGGCCTCGGCGAAGCCGCCAGCGAAATGCGCCGCCGCTGTCTCGACATCATCCGCCGCAACCACTCCGTCGAAGCCGAGCGATTGTTGGAAGCAATGGATGAGATTTACAACCTCTTGGTGACGATTGATTATCCCGACGCCATTACCGGCGGCCTGCGCCGCACCACCGACCTGGTGCGCGGCGTCACCGAGCGCACTCGAGGCGACCTGACGATGAGCATTCGCCAACAGCAACTGCAAGAAGCGCTGAAAAAGCACGACGAAAGAAGCTGACGCCCACCGGCCCCGCGCCGGTTTTACAAACTTTTTACACCCCGAGGGCCGCCGCGTAACACCTTGCCGCTATGATGACCTCATCAACCATTATGGAGGACACTATGAACAGAAACAACATCGTCAGCAAACTCATCGTTACCATCTCCAGCTTGGCGGCTGGGTGCGCTCTGGCCTTCACCGGCCTCTTCTTCTCACCTGCCACCGCCCATGCCGCTCCAGCTCCAATGGCGCAAGAGGGCGCCCCGGGGCCTGGACGAGACGGAGTTGGCCTGGAACTTATCTGCCGCGAGCAGAAGCGCTTGCTAGAAGGCCAGCAGGATCGCCTAAACTTTGCCAACGACATTGCCGCCCAGGCCGAGACGTGGATTAACGAGCAAAAGGGCAAAGGCAAAGATGTATCAACTCTAGAGACAGCGCTCGCCAATTACAAATCGGGAATCGCCTCGGCTCAGGCCAAGCATGACGAGGCCCAAAGCATCATCGACGCCCACGCCAGTTTCGACGCCGACTGTAAGATGACCGACCGCGACCAAGCCAAGACCACCTTGCGCTCCACCCGTGACGCCCTACGCGAAGCACACCGCCTGTTGGCCGATGCCGGTCGTGAGTTCCGCCGCGCCGTACGCGATTGGCGGCAGGCCAACCGCCCGGCCAACGCCACACCTGCCCCATAACTCTTCAACCTGAATCAGAAGCCCGGCCATGCACGCCCAGGCCGGGCTTCTTTACAAAACCCATGAAAACGCGGAACCTTCTTCTCTTTGCTTTCTGTTTTAGTTTGATCTTCACAGCTTGCAGCCGCCGATTGCATGACGAGAACTCTCAACCCGCCACACCAGCGCCAGCGCAAAACAGCATTGCCACAACTGCCCCTCTCCTGCCAACGGCAATACCAACAACAGCAATGCCAGCCGACATGGCCACAATCGCGCCGACCGAAGTTCAAGCGACTACTCAACCGCCAACGATCACATCACCGACAGCAACGCCCCCACCCGCAGACACGGCTGTCCCGGAGAGCGATCCCAACGGCGACGAATTAGAAAATCTTCTCCAGCAACTCGACGACGCCAACACCGCCGCCGAGCAAGACATCCAGAATTTGCCTAACCCCTGACACTCAAGATCGCATACAACGACAAATCCTGGCTCCGGCCGTCGGAGCGGAACATTTCCACCACCTCAAGGCTGGCCGCGCCCGCCAGCCTTTTGATTTCGTCTTCGGTCACTTCATGCACAAAACGTTCACCGTGGCCGCCCCGTCCCCAACTCAGCACGTAATCGCCGCCGCCCAGATCGCGCGCGATCTTCTTTCGCATTCGCTCGCTGTGTGTGAACTGCCAGACCGAGAGCGCCAATCGCCCGCCTGGTTTTCCCGACACAGGGTCGGGACTTCGAATGACTCGCGCCAACTCACGCATGAATGACTCTCGCTCCGGCAAATGATGAAGAACGGCAAAGCAAATGACGGTTGGGAAAGCGCTGGAGGCAATGGGAAGCGGATCGGAAATATCGGCCAGGGTGAAGACGCCCGGCAATTTTTCAGAGGCGGCCCGCCCGATGAGTCGGGTGCTGAAATCGAGGCCCAGGTAGCGGCCCGTCTCCGGCAGAATCCGGCCCACCCGCCCATCCCCACACCCCACGTCCAGCACTGAGGCGCAGTCCAACATCGCCAGCGCCCGCCGGATGCCCGGATTGATCGCCGCTCGCGAGTCAGAGAACTCGACAGCAAAAGAGTCGTAGAACTCCTGATTGAGTCGAACCAGCCTTCGTCTTTCGTCCATTGTCCGTCGTCGTTTTGAATTATACTTGCCCCATGTACCCCGACCTAGCCCGCTGGCGCGAAGCCCACATCCACGACGATCGCTATGATGCAGACATCCTGCCCATCATCGAAGCCATTCGCCTGGCGCCAACCTTTTCTGCCCCCGACCTGCAGAGGTTGATTCGACGCTATCCCAAACCGGGCGGCGGCACGTTCAGTAAGAACCACCTCGTGCAAGCGTATCGGCGGCTGTCCGCTTCAGGTGCAATTCCATTTGCGCCTGAGACTCTGCGCCGATTGCGCCTCAAGCCCACCCGCACCATCTCCGGCGTGGCCCCGGTCGCCGTGCTCACCAAGCCGTATCCGTGCCCCGGCAAGTGCATCTTCTGCCCGACCGACGTGCGCATGCCCAAGAGTTACCTCTCGGCTGAA
>CAYSIV010000182.1:0-2133 GCA_964431175.1 uncultured Anaerolineales bacterium | reverse complement strand
GAGCCGGGCGCGATGCGGGCCGAGCAAAACAACTTCGACCCATTCGCCCAAACGGCGGGCCGCATTCGCGCTTTTGATAACCTGGGCCACGCGGTGGACAAAGTGGAATTGCTCATTCTCGGCGGCACGTGGTCGTCGTACCGCCGCGACTATCAAGAATGGTTCGTCCAGCGCTGTCTCGACGCGATGAATGGTCGCGATTCATCGTCACTCGAAGAAGCGCAACGCCTCAACGAAAACGCCGCCCATCGCAACGTCGGCCTGGTGATCGAGACTCGGCCTGATCATGTGACGCCGGATGAAATTCGCTGGCTGCGTCATCTCGGCGTCACCAAAGTGCAGATGGGCGCGCAAAGCCTCGACGATCACATTCTGGATATCAACAAACGCGGCCACACCGTCGAACAAACCCGGGACGCCGTCTCCTTGCTCCGGGCCGCCGGATTCAAAATCGTCCTGCACTGGATGCCCAACCTGCTCGGCGCGACGCCCGACTCCGACCGGGCCGACTTCTTGAAGTTGTGGAGCGACCCCGGCCTGCGCCCCGACGAGCTCAAAATCTATCCTTGCTCGCTGTTGGCCAACGCCGAGCTTTACGAATACTGGCAGAGAGGCGAATACACCCCTTACATCGACGACGAACTGCTCAACCTGATTGTGGACTGCCTGACGAACGTCCCGCGCTACTGCCGCGTCAATCGCGTCATCCGCGACATCCCGGCGCCCAACGTCGTCGCCGGGAGCAAACGCTCCAACATGCGGCAGGACGCTGAAAGCCTCATTCGCGAACGCGGCCTGAAATACGAGTGCCTACGCGCCCGCGAAGTGCGCGGCACTGCCGTTGACGCCGCCGACCTGCATATTGAAACAATCACTTACGAGACCCGCCTCGGCGTCGAACACTTCATCTCCTTCGTTACCAATCAAGATAAAGTGGCCGGTTTCCTCCGCCTCTCCCTCTCGGCCCCCACCCCCAACCCCCGCTCGCGCGCCGTCGTAGAAGAGCACCACGACAGGGGAGGGGAGTCGTCTCCCTCCCCTGCCAGTTTTGTTCTGGCGGCGCGCAAGCGGGGTCGGGGTGGGGGCCAATTCCCCGAAATCGCCAACTCCGCCATGATCCGCGAACTGCACGTTTACGGCCCCGCTCTCAGCCTGGGCGATGACAGCAGTGGCGAAGCCCAACACCTGGGTCTCGGCACCCAACTATTGGCTGAAGCCGAACAACTTGCTCTCGAAGCGGGCTTCAACAAAATCGCCGTCATTGCCGCCATCGGCACTCGTGAGTATTATCGCAAGCGGGGATTTGAGGTGAAGGGGTTGTATATGACGAAAGAGTTGGAATAAAAAGGGTATGAAGAAGAAGACGAAGAACAAAGTTAAACAACAAGACGATATGCTCCCTGAATACAACTTTGCCGGCAAGAAAGGCATCAGGGGAAAGTATTATCGCGCCTATCAACAAGGCCATACAGTCGAAGTCTCCCAGGAAGATGGAACGGTTAGTGTTCGTTACTTCACTCTTGCCGATGGCGCAGTGATGCTCGAACCCGATGTCCGCGAATACTTCCCCGACTCTCAAGCCGTCAACAAGGCGCTTCGCACATTGATCGCCCTGGTGCCGGCCAAACGCCGAAGCGCCAGCAAGGCGCGGTAATTACCTTCGATTGCTATGCAACACGACAATCAGCTTATAGGAAATGCAGGGCTTTATTACACCTGCTATCGTCTATCTCGATTGGGGTGGAATGTATTACCCGCCTCCAGAAATGCTAGAGGGGTTGACATTATTGCTTACAATCATGATGCATCGTGTAAAATAACAATCCAAGTAAAGCCCTTGTCACGAAGAAGCCCTGTTCCTTTAGGCAATAAACTCGATCACCTATTCGCAGATTTCGTTGTCATCTGTCGAAACGTGATCAAGGATCACCTGAGAGCTTTGTCTTGAAGCCAGATGAAGTGAAAAGCCTTGCTCACCGAGGCGAGAAAGACGGCAAAACAAGCTATTGGCTTCAACCCCGTGATTACGAACAAGAGCATTTCCGCGAAGGCTGGCATAGACTAGTACACGTTGGCAAAAGTCTTCCACCGGTTGTCACCCTGAGCAGAGCGAAGGGTCTCCGGCCCGGCAGA
>CAYSIV010000181.1:0-12885 GCA_964431175.1 uncultured Anaerolineales bacterium | reverse complement strand
CGGGAGCGTGATTTGCTGGGCTTGCAAAAGTCTGCCCCCAAACGGAAATGCACCCAGCTAAGTGGATATTAGGTATTGGCCGAATCGAAAATAGCCCTGCGCTCGCGCCGGGGGCCGGGGCAACAACGGGGAATACTAGACGATATTGGAAATAACCTTTTGCGCTCTGCAACCGCGTCCTCGCGGTTGGGCCGCCCGCGAGGACGCGGGCTGGGAGCTAATTTCCGATAAAGTCTACTCTGAGCCAAATCGTTTACTTGACGATGATGTGTTCCAGGCGCAGGTCGCCGAGGACTACGGAGACGGACATGCCGCGCTGGATAGCGCCGCCGCGGTCGTTGTAGAGGAAATACCGCGATTGGCCGGCGACAACATCGTGTGACATCGGCGGATGATACAAGCTGTCCACCTCTTTGCCGGTCGCTTCCGAATACAAGAGGGGCCGGCCGTCCAGGCTGAAGAGCGGCAGGGCTTTGTCGGGATCAAGCACCTGGAAGCGGAAGTCTATCAGGCCGCCATCGGCCAGCACCGCAATGTGGGTGATGCGAATGCCGTACTTCGCTTCGACGGCCTCAGCCGAGGCCGGCGTGCCGGGTAACTGTACTTCGCGGGCCGCCTGCCAGGCAAACCAACCCGCCAAGGCGACGACCGCCGCCAGCAGAATAGCCGGCAGGGTGTACTTCGAGTTCAGGGTGCTTCGCAAGCGTTCAGTCTTCGGCGCGGCGGTGAGGGGTAGAGTCATCGAGGGTCTCTTTCAACAATTCTGGGAGGCCGGTTCACTGTGCGGTGAACCGGCCTCCCTAAAAATCTGGGGAGAACTCAGCAGTGAGTGTCAGTCGCGCATGCTCACAGGTTTCATGGTGTCGCAACTGCCAAGCCAAGTTACGGAATCGCCGGAAGCGTCATAACCGTACCGGTACTGGCTTGTGCGCCGGTGTCCGGGTCGTGGTTGGCGCTAGAGTTATACGTAGACCCGACTTTAGTCACGCTGGTTACTGTAAAGGTTGCACCGGTAGTGTCAGGAATGTTGTCCTGTTGCGGTCTGCACGTGCCTGCGTTGCCGCCGCCAGGAACAGCAGCGGTGGTACACGTAAGGGTGACGGATGTCGTGCCGTATGTCAAAGTGCCGGTTACAACAGCGCCACCAACCAAAGCGTGATTGCCGTCATGTACTGTGATGCGAACGCGGGCCCTCCACTGGAAATTACCCCCACCATTCCGATTGTCGCTCTCGTTATCCAGGTCTCCGACGTGCATTGTATTAGCGGGGTTCGGGCTGACGGTGATGGTGACCTCATCAGAGACCGAGCCAGTACCATCTGTGGCCGTTAGCCGCAGAACGTAGATGCCATCAACCGAGAAGGAGGCAGTGGTATCTACCAGGCTGGCATCGGTGAAAGTGACGGTGCCCGGCCCGCTAGTCATGCTCCAGACCGTGGTGAGGGCGCTCACACTATCGTCAGTCACCGTTCCATCCAGAGTCGCTGAGGCCGGCAGAGTGATAGTCTGATCCACGCCCGCATCTACGGTCGGCGACAGGTCGATCGGCGCCGGGGCGACGGTGATGGCGACTTCGTCTAAGACTGAGCCTGTGCCATCGGTGGCAGTCAATCGCAGAACGTAATCACCAGCTGTGTCAAAGGAAGCGGTGGTATCCACCAGGCTGGCATCGGTGAAGGTAACAATGCCCGGCCCGCTGGTCATAGTCCAAACCGTAGTGAGGGCACTTAGGCTATCGTCAGTCACCGTTCCATCCAAGCTCGCCGTTGCGGGCAGAGTGATGGTCTGATCCACGCCCGCATCTACGGTCGGCGACAGGTCGATCGGCGCCGGGGCGACGGTGATGGCGACTTCGTCTAAGACTGAGCCTGTGCCATCGGTGGCAGTCAATCGCAGAACGTAATCACCAGCTGTGTCAAAGGAAGCGGTGGTATCCACCAGGCTGGCATCGGTGAAGGTAACAATGCCCGGCCCGCTGGTCATGGTCCAAACCGTAGTGAGGGCACTTAGGCTATCGTCCGTCACGGTTCCATCCAGGCTCGCCGTTGCGGGCAGAGTGATGGTCTGATCCACGCCCGCATTCACAGTCGGCGGTTGGTCGATCGGCGTAGCAACCGTCAAGTACATCAACTGGCCACCGTAAGACGCACCGTCATTGTCCAGATGTTGCGCGGCGCTGTACAGCGCGTACTGCGTGCCGTTAGCCGCTGTCGCCGGGATGGAGACAAGCGTCTCCATCGTCCCGCCGGGCGGGATGGTCTCGGCCACTACGGTGTAGGGATTGGGCAGGGCATAGCCGTCGGCGGCGACCACCTGTTGACCAAGGCCGAGCAAGCCCATGGAGTTTTCGTTCAACCCGGCGTTGACGTAGCGCACCAGCAAGGTGCTGTCGCTGGCGGCGGAGATGGGATCCGTGCCCGGATACACCTGCCCATTGATGAGCCAGTAACGCGGCTTGTATTCGCCCATGTTGAACGTGGTCGGGGCCGCGTTGAGGGCCGGATCGATCTCGCTCAGGACCAACACAGCTTCGCTGTCGTAGGTGGTGGGGGCCGCGAGGGGCTGAACGATCAGCGCCCCGTACAGACCCATCGCCACCTGGCGCGCACCGTTGGTGGTGAGGCCGGCTTCATACAGGAAGGTGCCGGGCCGTGAGGCCAGGAAGATGTAGGGGGCAGCGATGTTGTCGCTACCCGAGTTCACGCCCACTGTATCGGCTGGCAGGCCCTGTCCGTGAAAAGCCACCGAGGTCGCCTCGCTCAGAGTGTTGTGCAAGGTCACTTGCACACACGTGCCCTCGCTGACAGTCAGCGTCGGGCCGGGGACCGTCGGGGGGGCACTATCGACTGTATAGCCCCAGATATTCACTACATCGGGCAGTGCGTCTATGTCAGGGCCATCTGGCAGAGTCAGCGTGCCAGTCTCGGCCCACAACTCAAAAGACCGGGTTGGGGTGCAGGGGGCGGCGGCGTGTGCCGTTGCGGACACGCTCAGAGCCACCGCCAGCGCGGCCAGCAGGGCGATGAGCCAGCGCCTTGTGTTCGGAAGTCTTTGAGGGAAGGTCAAAGTGTTTGTGTGCATAAGTCGTCTCCTATCGTTGTGGACTTCGGACCACATGGCGATTACGGCGAAGTGGTACATGTATTCGGCGTAGGCGGATCAATGCGTTCGAGGGTGATCATGCCGCCGAAACCGGCCTCGTAGTTGGCCGCCTCGTTGAGGGCGTGGCTGTGCCAGATGTGGTAGAACTCACCACACTCGTTGTATGTGGCGGCGGTGGCATCATCTTTGTTGCCTTGAAAGCCGAGATACGGACTGCCGCTGTAAAAGTTCGGTTCTTTGAACAGTTGGTTCTGATTGCGCGGGTTCAGCCAGGTGCCAAAGGCATCCAGGTTGGTCGCGTCCACCGGCGTCTGGTTGATGGGGCTTAAGTTGTCCAGGTTCGTCCAGTCGTACAATGCATCCCACGTCTGGCCGGGGCCGACGTTGATGTCGAACTTCTCAAAGGCCGCGGCCAGCAGGTTCCCATCGCGGCCAACGATGCGCACGTGATCGCCGTGCGGGTGGATGGGATGCTGGAGAGTGCCGACATTCAGGAAGCGCATCGCCGCCGGGTGAGAACCCGAGCTGGTGGGGAAGATGTGCAGGAGCGCGCCGTAAGGCTGGGTAGGAAGCCAATCGGCAAAGTTCGGGGCGATGGTGTCCGGGAACGCGCGCCCGTTGATGAGCCAGTAGCGCGGATGATACTGGGTAAAGTCGAAGAACTCGCCTGCTTCCACCGCGAAGTGCAGTTCGGGGTCAATCTCCGAGAGCAACATCATGTATTCGTCGTTCGCATTGAATTGCGAGTCGGCGTTATTGAACATGAACCAGGGGCTGGCCTGGCCGCTCGGGCGCACGACCAGTGACCCGAACAGGCCCATTTGCACCTGCTTCTGCAAGTCTGTGCCGCTCTCGTAGAGGAAGGTGCCGGGCTTGTCGGCGGTGAAGGTGTACGTAACCGCCGTCCCATTGTTCGCTCCCGCCGCCTGCGCCAGTGAGTTCGCCGCGGCGACGCCGCCGCCGACTCCGACATTGCTCTGGCCAGGGAAGATGATCGAGACATCATCATTCGGCAGGGTATTGCGGAGGTTGATGGTGACGGTGCTTCCCTGAGTGACGCACAGGCTGGGGCCGGGATGCTGGAAATCAGGCTTGCCATCGGGACTGCCATCCGGCATGCCGTGCAAGTCAACATCCAGGGCATAGCCCCACATGTACACGGTGTTGCCGTCGGGGATGCTGATGTAGCCATCGGTCGTGGCCAGATTGATGGTCGTGGCATAGGTCGGCACGCCAAGCACAATTCCGGTCTGGTTGGCGCAGATGATCCCGGCGTCGCTCGGTGTGCCGGAGACCTGGGCGCGCGCGCCGGACATGGGAAGCCCGACGATGATCAACATTGCCAAAAGCGCCATCAGCCCGGGTCGTTTTAAGTGGGTAAAGTATCGTGAATGCATCGCAATATCCTCCTAGCTGACGCGTATTACTGTCATCATTCCGCCGTCTGGCGCGCCACCGTTGTTCAGGTAAGCCAGCTTGCGGTTGTAGAGCCGGTAGTAGCCGGGGGCCGGGGCGGTGAAGATCGCGTCGTAGCTCTCGCCGGGCGCGATGTAGATCGTGTCGGTCTGATAGCGCCGATCCAGAAAGGCCGGCGCCGGCGGATTTGCCTGCGGGTCGATTGGCCCGAGGAACTTGGCATCCCGGCCCACCACGTCGAAGGTGATCCCGTCGGCGCGCATGGCGTGTTGCTGGAAGCCGAGGTTGGAGAAGCGCAACAGCACCCGCTCTCCCTGTGTACATTCCACCAGCGACGAGTGCGGTTGATATTGCAGTTCAGGCCGGGCTGGGGTCACCAGCGGATCGCTATCAGGCTCCAGTGTGTCTGGATAAGAGCGCCCGTTGATCAGCCAGTAATCGGGCTCGTAATCGCTCCAGTCGTGCTCCTGGATGTGGGCGGCTTCCCAGCGTTCCTGGGTCCAGATTTCGCTCAGGAACATCGGGAATTCCTTGTCGAATTGTGTGGAGGCATCGTTATAGGCCCAATTGTCATGGTCCGCCGGGCGGACGAAGACGATGCCGGTCATGCCCATCGAGACGTGTTCGACGTCTTCGAAGTGGCAGTGGTACATGTAGGTGCCGGGTTCCTGCGGCTTATAGAAGTAGGTGTAGCTCCGGCCGGACGGCACGCCCATGGAAAGTTCCGGCACGCCGTCGAAGGCGGGGATGGCATTCGGGAAGCCGTGGAAGTGCACGGTATGGCCGTCGGTGAGGTCGGGCCGGGTCGAGAAGCCCAGGTTGGTGAGCTTGATGCGCGCCTCCTTGCCCACTTTGGCATACAGCAGGGGCGCCGAGGCCTGCACCAGGCCCTTTTGGGCGCGCGCATCGGCATCGTTCAGTTGAGTCACATCGCGGAAGCCGAAGGTGTAGGTGTTGAACGGAGCAGGCGCCCAGGGGTCTGGATGATAGACGCTCCCTTTGGGCGGCAGAGAAATCCAGCCATCGGTGGCGGCCAGATGGTAGCTGACGTTGCCATCGCCATCAATGTTGGGCACAGACACCGAGGCCGAGGCCGCGCTTTGCAGGCTGGGTCGTGCCCGGCCCGCCGCCGCGGACGCCATCTTGGGGACGAGGTAGGCGCCGGCCGCCGCCGCCAACGCGCCACCGCCGAGTTTCAGAAAGTCACGTCGCGTAAACTTGCGAGAAGAGTGATTTTGACTCATGTGTTATCTCCTTGGCTAGTGGTGCGGGAAGACAACTTCCCGCACCACCGATGCGTTGGTGAAGCTTACTTTGGCACCACGATGAAGGTACCGTTGCTTGCCTGTGCCCCGGTGTCCGGATCATGGTTGTTGGCCGGGGTGTACGGACCAGCCGCAACCGCGCCGGTCACATTCGTCACCGTAAACGTGTTGCTGGTCTGGGCGCTGGGGATGCCGATCCGGATTACGATACACGTGCCACCGACGACTGTGGTACAACTCGTCCCTCCGGTACCACCACCACTCCACGTGCCGGTCACGGTCGCACCGTTCACCGGGCTATGGAGGGCGTTGTCTACTCTAATCGTTACAGTTGCAATCCAGATGCCGCCCCCGAAAGAGGCGCGGTCAAGGTCGCCGATGTGCTTGTTAGGAACGATGATCGTATCTGTATCGGTTGCGCTGTTGTTGGCCAGGTTCGGGTCGATCACTCCACCTGGCGCAGCCACCGTGGCCGTGTTCGACAGTGTCCCTGTTGCAGTCAGCGAGAGAGTAGCGCTTCCCTTATAGGTGGCGCTGCCGCCGACTGCGAGGTTGACCGTCCCGCCTCTGTTGTTGCCACTGCCGGTCGCAGTACAGCTTGAGCCAGCCGTGGCGGTGCACGTCCAGGTGCTGACCGTTAGTACCGCCGGGAAGGTATCAGTCACGATTGCGCCTGTCACCGGGCTTGGGCCGCTGTTGCTGACCACGATGGTGTAGTTGACCGGGCCGCCAGCGACGACGGTAGTGACGTTGTCGGTGACCTTGGTGATGGAGAGGTTCGCGCAGACACCACCCGACTGAACTTCATCGGCGCCGCTGTCCGGCAGACACAACGCTCCAGCCGGCCGGGCCTGGTTGTCGATATCAAACGCCGGAGCGTTCACGCCGTTCTTGTTGCCAGCGCCCATGTCAATCGCGGGCGAGCCGCTGGCCAGGTGGTAGTCGCCCGGCAGGATGCCTGGCTGATCCACCGAGATGATGACCGGCGCGGGCTGGTTGGGACTGCGCCAGGGATAGACGCTCACCGAGGTGTCATACATCGAGTTCACGAGCGGGTCGAAGCTGGCGCCGATCTTGTTGGAGGCGTCCGCAACGATGTTGGAGAGGTCGCCCTGTCCGTAGAGGATCGAGTTGGTCGGCGAGAGCTGGAGGGTTCCGGTCGTATCGCCCATATCCCAGTAGCGGATCGGGGTTGCATCACCCGCCAGGCCGATCCCCTCGACCTGGGCCGTGGTTTCGTTGTAGCTCCCGGCGCGGTTGTCCCAGAAGATGTTGTTGAACAACAGCGGGTTGCTGAAGCACGGTGCGTTGGCGCCGATGCCGCAGTTGGCTATGCCGCCGGGCAGGGTGGCCTGCAACTGATCACTGTTGTCGCCGGTTGACAATCCGGCCACGTACGGTGTGCCGAATGCAGCCGTGACCGCCGTGGCCGTGCTCAGGTTCTTCATCACCGTGTTGTTGTAGAAGCGCACGTTGGGCGCATCGTCCAGGGCGGCGCCGCCGCCTTCATGGGCCGAGATGTTGTTGACGATCATGTTGTTGTAGACATTGATCGCGCACGGCTGAAAGCCTGGACTGCCGCAATCGGAAGCCGCCATCAGGAAGCGCAGGCCGCCGCCGTCGTCGCTGGCGATGTTGGACTGGATCAGGTTGTTGTAGATGTCCACCGCGCCCGCGCCTTGCGGCCCGTCCGCCGTGCCGTAGTTCGCAGTCGGGTTCGCCGGCAGTTCGCCCGCGACCATGATGCCCGCGCCTTCATCCACCGACTGATTCCAGTAGATGCGGTTATCGTGGATCCTGCCATTCGGGCTGAGGCCGAAGTGACTGATGGCGCCGCCGTACTCGGCCGAGAAGTTGCCGCAAAGATCGTTGTGATCCACTTCGTAGCCGTTCGAGCCTTGGAAGAGGCCGATGGCGCCGGCCAGGTTGGTGCCGCCGTTGGCCAGGAAGCGGTTGTAGGCGATGCGGAGGTTATCGTTGTTGTTCGCAATTGTCGGCGTGCCCACCCGGATGCCGGCCCCGTACGCACCGCCGTTGCTCTGCACGATGTTGTTAGTAATTTGCAGATAGTGGGCATAGCCGTGGACGTAGATGCCGCCGCCCTGTGTCGGGACGTCGCCCTGGAAGGTCGGCCGGCCGCCGCCTACCTGGCCACCACCCAGTTCGTTGACGTTGGCCGGGAAGCCCAGTTGGTCGCCGCCCTGAATAGAGAAGCCATCAATGGCAGCCCGGTAGTTCGAGCCGAACTGATTCGTTCCGGTGGGCAGGACGTACACCACCTCGCCGTCCGAGATGTTCGGGTTGGCGCCGTTGGGGATGGTGAGGCTGTTCACCAGCGCGTACCAGTCCGTGCTGGGCGTGGCGTCGGGGCTATAGCCAATGCCGTCGAGGATCGAGCCGGGCACCAGCGTGCCGTCGGCCCGGAAGCCGCCGGGGCCGACGCCTTGCAGTTTGACCGGCGAGTGGATGACGATGTTCTCGAAGTACTCACCAGCCGGGTTGCTGTTGGGGGTCGCCGTGTTGGGGTATACCACCACCAGTTTGTTGCTATTCGTGTTGGCCGCCGCATTGAGCGCATTCTGAAGGGCATGCTCGTAAGGCAGGCCGGTGATCGGATCGGTGAGGAGACTGGTCACCGGGTCAAAGGTCCTGCCCGGGCCAACTTCGATCACGGTTGGGTTATAAGGATTCTGCGAGCCGCTTGATCCGTTGCCACTGAGTAAGTGGATGGTCACAGAGTTGACAGTGCTTTGGCCGTTGCTGGCCGTCACCATCAATTGGTGCGGGCCAGCGGGCAAGCCGGTGGAAGGCGCAGGCACGGCGACAGTGATGGCGCCATTGGTCCAGGGGCCCACCACCGACAGAGTCACACCGTCCAGCGTTACCTGGCCGGGGGCAGAGCCAAACGCGTCGCCCGAGATAGTGATCTGGCGCGCCATTCCACTATCCGTGAAGCGCACGACCGGCTTGGACACCGCAAACAATTGAGGCCTCCCAGCGTCTGGCACACACGTTGCCAGCGCACTGAATTCATTGCCCGGGTTTTGCACCGTCGCCGCGATCGGCATCGGCGCCAGGTCGGCCGGGTTGATGACGCCGGGCCAGGCTTCGAAGGGCACCGTGATCGTCTGGTATTGCGGGTTCCAGTTGGCGTTCCGGTGGAAGGGTTGACCCGGATCATTGCCCACGAAGTTGAACATGTTCGGGCAGACGCCGGAGGGCGTGGGGCAGTTGATCTGCAGGGAGGACGGCATCAATATTTCCCAGATGCCGTTCGGGTCCGATTCGCCGGTGTAAAGCAAGCGTCCGTTGAAGTCGTAGACGCCGACTGGAAGGAAGGGGATGCCGGCCACTTCGCCAAACATGACGCTCTTGGGATTGGTGGACAGGTTCAAGTTGTCCACGGTCAGGCCCATGAAGCGCGCGGGCAGGGGCACGTCGGTGAACAGGTTGAAGCCGGGAGCGATGGAGCGGCCATTCTGGAGTTTGACCAGCTTCATATTGCACAGCGGCTTGACCTCGCCTTCGTAGGGGCTACCGCCAGCATCTGCGAAGTTGGGGTTGATGGTGGCGCCCGGAGCATCCGGGAGTACACCCGCCACATCCACAACGTGGGTTGGCCCGGCGCACGGGGGCGGCGGAACCTGTGGGGTGTAGGCGTCGCCGTTGAAGACGTTGATGTCTTCTTCGCGCGTCACTTTGTAGAGCGGCTTGCCAAAGGCGTCATTCGGGATTTCGACTTCGACCAAGTAATCACCGGCCGGGATGTCGCCGAAACCGAAGTTGCCGTCCACGGTCGCGCCGAAGCCGTCCTCCGGGTGAGCCGGGTCATTCATCGGGCCAAACTGCACACCTGACATGGGGGCTTCTACACACTCGGCATTCGGGTCGGTCGGCAGGGCCTGTTGCACAACCGGGAGGCCGTCTACATCCCGCGCGATACAGCCGGTGGGGCGTTCCCATGATTCGCTGAGGTAAGGCGAGTTTATATCCTCTGCACCCTTCATGAACGAGCCGTCAGCTTCTACCCGATACTTCTTGCTGGGGTCGCAGGTCTGGGTGGTCGGATCGGTGCACTTGACCGCCGGATACAGGTGGACGTTCAGGCCGGGGATGCCGGGCTGCCAGTCTTCGGCGGCGGCCAGGCGCGGGTCCAGTTCGTTGCGGGTCACGTCGTAGCTAACCGAACCGACGATGCCGCCATTCTCGGTGCGGTTGTAGGGCCTCACGCCCCAGTCCAGCCGCCCGCTCAAGCCGATGACGGGCAGGACGTTCACGTCCACACCCTGGCCTAAGACGGTTGTTTCAGTTAGCTGATTATCGGCTTGGTAGGTGATGCCGGTGGTCATGTAGATGTCGCTATAGACCTCCATGACCACCCAAACGTTGATGGGGTAGGCTTGACGAAGGACGTAATACCCGTTGGCATCGGTGGCCACGATCTGGGTCCCGTGCTGCATCAAGCTGTTACCGCGCATCTTCAGGGCGACGGCCTGTTGGGGCAGACCCTTTTCGCCCGGATCGCGCTTGCCGTTTTCGTTGGTGTCGATGAAGACTGAGCCTTCAAATCGAGTCGACCAACCGGCGAGAGCGACATTGCCCGGCACAGGCGGGTCATTTGGATTGTCAGCGGGCCATGTACTGCCGACGTAAGTAACGCCGCTACCCACCGTGATCGGGATCTGAACCCCGTCCAGGATCAGGTTCTGCGGGCCGTCCCACACCGTCACAAAGTAATCGCCAGGCGGCACGTTCTTGATGTCAAAGGTGCCATCGGGATTGCCACGGCCCATGTAGACCATTTGATCACCCTGCCCAAGATCGGCGAGGGCGATGTAGGGCCGATCAACAGGATAGTCCTTCTTAGCGCCCATGATGCCGAAGTGGTTGATATTCAGGCCACCCTGCGGCGGGACATAGATCTTGACGCCCCAGGCCGTGCCTTTAACTTCGCCCGGGTGAATGCCAGCCGATAAGGGCAGGGAAGTCGTCGTTGGGTTGAGTTGTCGGAAGGTGGGCTTCACAAAGCCAAAGAACGCCCACGGGAACAGCTCGTTCTGGTATAGGAACTCGGTGTCATAGCCGGTCGCGCCTTCCATGATCCAGGTGTCCCAGTCGTGGCCGCCTTCCAGCGTCGTCGTCTGCACCCAATCGGAGCCGTTCGGCGGGACGACGGTGGCGGCGAAGCGGTTGGACCCCAGATTGGGGATCACCACTTGCCCGTAGTCCGGATTTTGGTCGGGATCGTTTTCAGCCGCGCTCAACACACCGTCGTGGTCTTGGTCGCCGCTGAGGCAGATGCCACCCGTGCCGGGGATGGGCGTCGGATCGCCATTGACATCGAGGATGACATTGCCGCCACCATCGCGCTCGTACTCGGTGCAGAGCGGGTTGCCGAACCAGTCGGTGGAGATCTCGCCCAGGACATCGGCGACGTGGCCCTCGAAGCCGTTCAGGCCATCTTCACCCGGCGTGTCGATCGCGCCATTCGGGCTGGTGTTGTCGTTGAACACCATGGCCCGGAAGGTCAGGGTGGGCAGGGGGTTAGGCTCCAATTCCACCTCAACCGTGTTATTGTTATTGGCGTCGTCGAGCGGCAGGCTGAAGTGCTGACCGCCGATCTTGTAGCCATCGGCTACAACGGAGATCAGGAATTTCGTAGGATCAGGATCGGGGTGAGCTGAAAGATACACACCCAAATCGAGAGGGAAATCGATCTCAGTGCCCTGGGTAACAATAGGAGCATTACCGGGCATCTTGTGGATGGAGGGCCATTCGCAATTGGCCAGGGTCGAGTCAGTCAGGCCAGGATCGGAGGGCCGGCAATCCGCATCTGCATCGTGTGGGTCGCCGGTGTTGTCCTCGTTGATCAGGAACTGGTAGTTTTCAATCGTCGTGGCCGGGGCAGTCGCATCAAACACGTGGAGTTGCAACGTGTTGGTGGCCGCCGCCGCCGCCGGGGCGGCAGCGATCGGCGCTGCCGACACAGCCAACGTGTTCAGCGGCCCCAAAGCCATCGCCAGGACGACTAACGCCGAAAAGAAGCGATAGAACGACACTCGCTTCAGGTGCAACCTATTGGGTTTCGCGTACGTTCGCAAATTCATTTAAGCTCCTCCTAACAGATAGGGCAGGCGTTCACGCGCGTGACCGCAACTACCTTCGTCCTGTTGCAATACTGGTTTAGCTATATTGGATAAGAGTGACAAGGTCATCGCTGTTGATGGCCGTGAATTGTTTTTTTTCATAGATATTGATTATGCTGCTCTCTGAAAGAACCGTAATCACCCTGAAGGCGCCTGAGGTCAAATCACCTTTGAGGAGTTCAAATACCTGACCCACGCTCAAAGGCCCATCTTCGAACAACATAATGACATCAGGCCGTTCACCCAAAACATCGGTTGTAAAAGCGGCATCACTGGTGTAAGGCACGCTCAAAAGTTGCAGGCCCGGTACTTGTCCAAGCCAGCTCTTTATTCCTTCGTCGAACAGTGATCCCGCTTCCACCATAAGCACCCGCCAGCTAGTTTTTTTTTTCATTTGCTGATCTTCGATGAAGTTATTATGTGCTTTATCGACCAACAAAGTCCATAATCAGCGAACTAGAAAAGTGATTATCTTTACAGGCAATTTACCTAGTCACTAACTAGGCACCCGTAAAAGAATAATTCCCGCTCCGCTTCGCGCAAATCCAGCCGGAGCAAACTGTTTTGATGGGTGGCAGTTCGCGAAGCGTGCCGCCCGCGCCGCACGCTTCGCGAACTGCGGCGGATCAGACACCCATCAATTTAGCATTGGCTGACTACTAGCGTCATTCAGAAATGAGGCTCTCCCGGCTTTGGCGGGATTATTGGATACTCTGCTCCCGCTCCGCTTCGCGTTGCCAAATCCGGCGGCAAGGGCGCGGATTTGGCAATCCGCGCCGAGCGTTTCCCGTTAAACCCGGAAGAGCCAGCGTCACTCAAAATGAAAGGGGAAACCCATTGAGTCGGCTTCCCCTTTCAAATGTAACCGGGTTGCTTACGGCACCACTGTAAATTCTGCCAGCATACCGGCCTTATAGTGGTCTTCAGTGTTGCATATCAAGACGTAGTGGCCGGCG
>CAYSIV010000180.1:7480-12899 GCA_964431175.1 uncultured Anaerolineales bacterium | reverse complement strand
TCACCTGATCACCCGCGATGAACGGTTGGAGCTGGTCGCCCAGGACATCGTCGCCCACTTCTTGGGCCGCGGTCAGAAGGGCAAGGCGATGGTGGTCTGCATCGACAAGGCGGCCGCCGTGCGCATGTGGGACAAGGTGCAAAAGTATTGGAAGCAAGGCCTGGCCGTGGCGCTGGCCGATCTGGAAACCGCCACCCGGGACGAACGCCAAGCCCTGCAACAACAGATCGACTACCTGCAAACAACCGACATGGCCGTGGTGGTCTCGCAATCGCAAAATGAGATCGAAGACCTGAAAAAGAAAGGGGCCAACATTGAGCCGCACCGCAGGCGGATGAATGCCGAAGACCTGGAGACGAAGTTCAAAGACGCCGACGACCCGTTCCGGCTGGTGTTTGTGTGCGCCATGTGGATGACGGGCTTCGATGCCCCGGCCTGTTCGACCATCTACCTGGACAAGCCCATGGCCAACCACACCCTGATGCAGACCATCGCCCGGGCCAATCGGGTGTTTGGCGACAAGGTGAACGGGTTGATTGTGGATTACATCGGCGTGTTCCGCGATTTGCAGAAGGCGCTGGCGATCTATGGCTCGGCCTCGGGTGGCGGGGTGGAGGCCGGTGACCTGCCAGTGAAAGCCAAGACCGCTCTGGTAGATAAACTACGGGAGGCCATCGCCGAAACGAGAACCTTCTGCGCCGGGTTGGGCGTCCACCTGGCGGCCATTGAGCAAACCGACAACACCTTTGAACGTATTCGCCTGATGGACGATGCGGTGAACGCCCTGCTACTCAACGATGAAACCAAGTTGAACTACCTGGCCCGCGCCGAGGCCGTCTTCCGCTTGTTCCGGGCCATTCTGCCCGACGCACTGGCCAACGAGTTTTACGGCATCCGGCAGGTGATCGTGGTGCTGGCTAAGAAGATTCGGGCGTTGGCCGAGCTGGTGGACATCTCGGACGTGATGGAGGACGTTGAAGAAGTGCTCGACCGCTCCATCAAGCCGGAGGGCGGGTATGTGATCCGCGACCTGGGGCCGGAAGGTTGGATCGATTTGAGCCGGGTGGACTTCAAGGCGCTGAAGAAGCAATTCGAGGCCGGGCGGCAGCGGATCGAGATCGAGAAACTACGGGGAGCCATCAATGGCAAGTTGGGCCGGATGCTGAGAGTAAACCGCGCCCGCCTGGATTACTACGAGCAGTTCCAAAAGATGATCGCCGACTACAACGCCGGGGCTTCCACCGACGAAGCCTTCTTTGCCCGGTTGGTGAACTTTGCCCAGGGGTTGAACGAGGAAGAGCAACGCGGCATCGCCGAACAACTGACCGACGAAGAACTGGCTCTCTTCGACCTGCTGACCCGACCCGCCCTGAAACTGACCAAGAAGGAACGGGAGCAGGTGAAGAAGATCGCCAAAAATTTGCTGGATACCTTGAAGGCTGAGCGGCTGGTGCTGGACTGGCGCAAGAAACAGCAGGCCCGGGCCGCAGTGCAAGTGCAAATTGAGACCATCTTGGAACGCCTGCCCGAAGCCTACTCAGACGACCAGTATCGCGAGAAGTGCGGGGTGGTGTACCAGCACATCTATGACTCGTATTACGGCTCGGGGCGGAGCGTGTACGGAGTGGCAGGGTAAGACAAATATATGTGTCCGGTGAGCTTAAAGGCGAAGAGGCTATTGAGTTGCCTCATCGTTGAATGATTCCTCCTCCCAAACAAACGTCGCCATCGTAAAACACCGCGCCCTGTCCTGGCGTGATGTCCCGGACAGGCTCTTCAAACGTCACGCCTGCCCGCGTCGCGTCGAGCGGCGTGATCGTCGCCCGGCGGGGCGGGGCCTTGTAGCGAACTTTGACTTCAGCCGTAAACGATTCTGTTGGAGCAATGCCCGACACCCAGTTGAGTCGCGCCACCCGCATCGTCGTCTGCCCTAGCTCGGCCTCGACGCCGACGACGAGGGCGTTGCAGGCCGGGTCGGCGCCGAGGACGTAAAGCGGTTGAGGCGCGGCCAGGCCGATGCCCTTGCGCTGGCCGATAGTGTAGAACGCCAAACCTTGATGCTGGCCCAGTATCTTGCCCGATGTATCTACAATTGGGCCGGGTTGGGCGACACCCGGCGCGTGCTCGACAAGAAAGCGGCGGTAGTCGTTGTCCGCAAGGAAGCACAAGTCCTGGCTGTCGGGCCGCTCGGCCACCGGCAGGTTGAACTTGCGCGCCAACTCGCGAATTTCGGTTTTGGGGTAGCCGCCAACAGGGAACATGGCGTGCCGCAGTTGAGCTTGCCCCATCACGCTGAGGACGTAGGACTGATCCTTCTTGTCGTCAACGGATTTTAGTAATTGGTAACGACAGTCCCCGGAGCGAAGCGAAGTGGGATTAGTAATTGGGCCGTCGGCAATGGCACGCGTGCGGGCATAGTGGCCGGTGGCGAGATACTCTGCGCCGAGGGAGAGGGCCTTGTTGAGCAAAAACTCCCACCGGATGTGGCGGTTGCACTCCAGGCAGGGGTTGGGGGTGACACCGCTGGCGTAGCCGTCAATGAAAAAATTGACGATGGTGTCATGGAAAACATCTTTTGTATCCACGACGTAAAACGGGATGTCGAGCGACTCGGCCATGTGGCGGGCGTGGCCCATCGCGTCGGGCGTGCAACACTTGTTGGCGGCCTCTTTGCCCGGCTCGCTCCACAGGCGCATCATCAAGCCGATCACCTCGTAGCCCTGCTCGACAAGCAAGGCCGCGGCTACCGAACTATCCACGCCGCCCGACATGGCGGCGACGACGCGTGTGCGAGTTTTCACTTTCAAATTCCAGATTTGCTCATTGACAGCAACTTGATAACTGCATAAAATGAAATCAAACCCCGGCCGAAATACTGCCAGTATTGGCGGGTGAGCTGTAAAGCTCTAGGCTGATGCCCCCTAACCATGGGGGTTTTCTTTTCCTCCCGAACGCACGTCTTTCAATACGCCCTTGTGGACCGCATCCTCAAAGAGTTTCAACATCTCTGGCTGACCTTCGTGCGCGGCTCGAACAAAGCCGCATACTGCATCTGCCAGCCGAATCAGCGCATCATTTTCATCTCGCCTGACTCCGCGCACTTTTTTGGCGTGCACCCCAGACAGATGAAGCAAATGGCTGACAACTCGTGCTTGTGTCGGCGGCAGGGCGTCAATCAACACAGTGGCTTTGTAGTCGTCGGCTTTATCAATCTTGTTCAAAGCGCTGACGATGGTTTGGACGGTAAGCCCGAAGTAATCTCGACTCTCTTGGTACAAAGCGAAGTTCAACTTGCCTGGGATGGCATTCAGTTTCAACACTCGTCTGATGTAGGCCAATTTGCGGCTATAGGTCGTTTTGTTCCAATTGACCCGGTTCTTGCCGGTCTCGCGTTCGATTGCTTCAAGCGCTTTCAATAGTTCGTCTCTATCCTCAGCGGCGATGATGACCGATACAACAAACAATCTGCCCCTTGTATCTTGCCCGCTTTCGTCAACATAGCAATAAAACCGATCTTTGCGCATCGCAATTACACGTCTACCTGTGGCTTTTGCGTGGCGGCTTATACAACCCCGCATCCACCGAGCCGATGAGGCCTGCCTCCAGCGAGCGCGGGTCAACCGGCGAGAGGTTGGCAACCATGCGCGGCGTGAGCAGGCGCACCTGGCGAATCTCGCCCAGCCGGTCGGCAATGCGATCCATGGCCGCGTCGTCGGTCAGCCAGTTGTACTTGTCGAAGGCGCCGAGGTTGAGCGGCACGGTGTAGCTCCGCAGAGTCTTTTCGCCTTCTACGTTGTAATACTGCTCAAAGTACGACAACACCAACTCGCGCAAGGTGTGGAAGATCGGTTCGCGATAACGCAGGCCGACGAAGTTGGACTTGGCGACCGCGCCCCAGTAGCCGTCGCGTTTGTAGAGCGCCAGCATGTGGTCGTCGTCGCGGTTGGTGGGGAGCATGTCAATGATGAGTGGCGTATGGCCGAGACGGCGCAGGGCGGCGGCGGCGAAGGATGCGCCGTCGAAGCAGTGGCCGATGCCGTCGCGCAAGACTCGAAGCGGGCAACGGTAAATGTCTTCGGAGCTGTACGTGAGCGTGTCGAGGAAGGTTTGAATCTTGGCCGGGATGGTGAGGCTGGCGAGGAGTTGGCGCTCGGATTTGGTGAGCAAGTGATCAAAAGGATTCACTTCGTCAGTTGTTGTTCGGCTTCTGCCCAGGCAGGTGTGAGGCCGTAGTAGAGAACATCAGGGTCAATATCTGCGCCGTTGTCCCAGGCAATTGTCCCGCCCTCGATCTTCATCGAGCGAAAAACTGTTGGGTCATTGCGGATCGGCTCGAAAATCGGGCCGTGCAGATAAGGCTCCAGGTCCATGTCCTTTTGCGTGCCATCTTCGAAGCCGATACGAACCTTGAAATCTTCCAGTGGCTCTATCGTTTTTATACGCACAAGTCGTCCGAGTTTTTGCATCATATGAGTTCCTTGCGCTCACGCATCCGGCGATTGAAATCGCGGCAACACAAGGCGAAGCCTGCCTCCGCAGGCTAGAGACCAGTCGGCGTAGGCCGACTTTGCCTTGTGTAGGTGCACGCGAAGCGTCAACTGCCGTGAGCTGTTACCTTCTTGCTTAGTCGAGCGGCTCAATGTTGGATAGCGATTGTTGCTTTCTTGCCGCTTCCCAGTTGGATTTGAGTTCGGCGCGATATAGCGTCGCCCACTCTACCACAAGTGCGTGCGCCCGGCGAGGCAAACTGCCGCGCAATACATTCAGGGTGTCAATTTCGTAAACTGCTTCATCGCTTCCATACTCTGCGTGAAAGTGCGGCGGCAGGTGATCGTTGTAATACATGCGAATCGTAATGCCAAAGAATTGAGAGATAGTCGGCATGTTACGCTTTCCTCATCTGCCCCACCATCCTCGTCACCCCCTCAATCGTCCTCTCAATCTCCTCGTCCGTCGTCGGTCGGCCCACCGTCAGCCTCAGCGAGCCGAGCGCCCAAGTGCGGTCGTAGCCCAGAGCCAGGATCACGTCGGACGGTTCGGGGTCGCCGGTCTTGCAGGCCGAGCCGGAAGAGGCGGCGATGCCTTCCAGGTCGAGCCGCATCAGCAGTTCGTTGCCGTCAATGTGACGAAAGACGAACGAGGCGTTGTTGGGCAGGCGCTCTGCCGGATGGCCGGTAAGGCGCGAGTCGGGGATTTGGGTGAGGGTAGAAATGAGACGGTCGCGCAGTCGGCAGTAGTGAGCGTTGTCGGCGTCGCGGCGGGCGGTGGTGAGTTTAAGTGCGGCGGCCAACCCGGCGATGTAAGGCACGTTTGAAGTTCCGGCGCGTCGGCCCTGCTCGTGCGCGCCGCCGGTCTGCGTTGAAATGAGCGGCGTGCCTTTGCGGACGTACAACGCGCCCACGCCCTTCGGCCCGTAGAA
>CAYSIV010000180.1:0-7470 GCA_964431175.1 uncultured Anaerolineales bacterium | reverse complement strand
TGAGCGCGCGAGTCCGGCAATCTCGGCGATGGGCTGGATCGTGCCGATCTCGTTGTTGGCGACCATCACCGAGATCAGGATCGTGTCGGGGCGGATGGCGGCTTCCACGTCCGAGAGGCGGACACGGCCATAGTCGTCAACGGGCAAGATCGTCAGGTCAAAACCGTAGTGTTCGGCAAGCTGGCGGGCGGTGTGCAGAACGGCATGATGCTCGACGGCAGTGGTGATGAGATGGTTGCCGCGCCCGGCTTCGCGCATCGCGTGGGCGACGCCGCGAAGCGCGTAGTTGTCAGACTCGGTGCCGCCCGAAGTGAAGACCACTTCGTTCGGGTCGCAGTTGAGGACGGCGGCCACGTCGCGCCTGGCCCCTTCGATGACCTTTTCGGCGTTGCGGCCCCAGCGATGGATGGAGGCTGGGTTGCCGAAGTTTTGGCCGAAGTGCGGCAACATGGCCTCGATCACGGTGAAATCAACCGGGGTAGTGGCGGCGTAATCGAGGTAAATGGGGTCAGGCATGAGTCGATTTTATCACGCACCGGAACAAAAAACGCCGGGGTGCGGCCCGGCGCTTTATGAGAGTCGATTGGCTTACTCGGACAGCGCCACCTTCTCAAAACCGGAGGGCACTACGAGATAACTCACCAGCCAGCCCATGAGGCCGCACAGCACTACCGCGCCCGTCCAGAGATGAATGCTCCACCACAGGCCAGCGGTGAAGATGGCGGCGAGGAAATAGAAGAGGTAGACGAGGGCGGGCAGGGCGGCGGAGAAGAGTCGCAGGGCGCGCAGGTTGGTAATGGAAGGGTTGAGCCGCCACAACACCAGGTCGGCGGCGGCCCCGGCGAGGACGGTGGCGGCGAACAGCAGAAGCGGCTCGACGCTGTAGTAAATATCGTGCATCGCCACCATCAGGGCTGAGTTGATGGTCAGCATGAAGGTGAGCGCGCCGGGTTTGAGCTTGTGGTCTCGGATCAGCACCAGGGCCATGCCGGAGAGCAGAGCCGACTGAAATAGAAAGGTGGTGATGCCGAGCGCCTGAGTGACGTAGGTGTAGCCCGGGTCGGGGCGATCAAAACGGGTGATCCAGGTTCCGCCGAGCGGGTGGGCGTAGTTGGAGAAGAAGGTGAGGAGCGAGAGCAGGGTTGTGGCCGAGAGAAGCAGAGGAATGTACGACGGCCAGGAAAGTTCTTTACTGGTTCGCTTCAACCCGGCGCGCAGAGAGCCGGTGATCAACAACGCGCCGCCAAACGCCAGCAGGAGGTGGGTGGGACTGAGTAGGGCTTCGACGCCGATCTCGACGCCAAAGAGAATATGCCAGATCATGTCGCCAATGCCGCCGACCATGAAGATAGCGGCGCCCAGAAGCGAAAGACCGTAGCCATCCGGCATGGCTGTGGTGAATGAATGGCCGCGCCGCAGGTTGCGAACGAACAGGCCGGCCAACACACTTGCTTGAATGAGAAACCCCGAATAAAGCACGCCGTGCCAGGGTGTGAAGAAAGTTTCGAGATCCGGGTTGTGGGTGTGCGCCCAGCCGTCGAGATAGAGGCCGCCGATCAGCCACGCGCCGAGCGCGGCCATCAGCCAGTCGAAGCCAAGACCGCCGAGGCTTCGGGCACGGGCCAGGTCTGATTCAGTTGTTTGAGCGGGAGCGGTAATTGTTGTTGCCATGCCGCCATTCTACACTACCCATAAACACCATTGATTTTCGACGTTGGCGCTCATTGGGTCGTCGCCGACGGAGCGGTATTGATACCCAACCTCGACAGGGCCGGGGCTGACTCAACGAGTCATGTTACTTTTCACTCTTCACATACCTGGCGACATGTCCCGAAGCGATTGCACCCAGATAGATAAAAGCGGCAATCTCGAGGACAATGGTCACGACGATAACAATCGGGCTGAGCCCCTGACCACTGATCAGGCGCGCGGCCAAGTCAATGGATTCTCGGATAATGACCATGAGCCAGGCGAATTGCAACGTCCGCACGTTTTTGTAGAGGAGAGCAAAAGCGAGCATGACACCCTGGCCAAGTTGACGGGCAGCGATCATAATGGAGGCCTGTTGCTCGGGGCCTGCAAATCCGAGGCCAGGGATGATCGCTGACGGGCCCGTCAGGAAGGCAATGCCCCCGCTGATGTTGGCAAAAACGAGCAACCAACCGATCACGAGAATTGCAAGAGGAAATTTATCGACCGTCAGGACAAGGGTGGTGAAACGTGACTGTTTTTTTCTGATGCGTTAGGCATAGGAATCTCCTAATTTTTTATGCGGTATGAGAAATCTGTTTAGCAATTGTCCAAAGTTGCTGGCGCGTTGCCGGGTCCAGAACAGAGGCGGGCCAATCCACCATTTTGCTATTGGTATCGAAGTATTTGCCATTAGCACCTTCCACTTCCGCCGAAGAAGCCAGATAGACCGAGGAACGCGCCGCTTTCGCCGCCGACTGCCCCCCATCTGGGCGAGTCATCAGTTTGAACAGAGGCCATATAAGACGCAGGATGGAAGGAGCCATCTGCGGTGTTACGCTACGGGTCATGTTGGTGCTGGCTTGGCCAGGATAACAAACATTGATGGTCACATTTGTGCCTTGCACCCGCTGCGCGAATTCGTACATCACCGCCATCATCACCAATTTGGCGTGCGAGTATGTGTTTAGTCCCATGAACGAACGCTCAGCCTGAAGATTATCCAGTTCAATAAGACCCTTTGCCTCTCCGCCCGTGAGGTTGACGACCCGTACTGAGGAACTAGATTTGAGTCGATCCATCAGCAAATGCGTCAGCAGGAATGGCGTAATGACATTCACTGCGAAATCGGATTCGACTCCGTCCTCTGTCAAGCGTCTTTGGGATTCTGCCAAGCCCGCATTATTGATCAGTCCATCGAGCCGTTCATACTTCTGCTTGAACTGATCTGCCAACGAACGGACGCCCGCCTGCGTTGAGAGATCAGCAAGAAGCAGGTCAACCCGCTGGTTGCCGCTAAGTTGTTTCAGTTCGCTGACGGCAGTTTCTCCGCTTGCCTGACTGCGCCCAGTAATAATCACTTGTGCGCCCAACTTAGCCAACCCCAAAGCAGTTTGTTTCCCGATACCCCCGGTTCCGCCGGTGATCAATACAGTTTTGTTTTGCATAGGCGATTCCCTTATGATTTATATCCATTTACAAGATTGCCTGACGGTGTTTCGTCAGGCTTCGGGGTGGGAATATTTGAGAAAACAGAATCAGATTTAGGTTAAGAAAGACGCGCCGCGGGTCATCCTTTGTTCTTGGTCCGCTTGAGAACATTCCATGTAATGGTGGCGGGTAATCCAATGAGCAGAGTCAGCCTGACGAGCGAGATACCAATTGCGCCGAGAAGCGAAAGGAAGTCTGCGGGGGCGGCGCCGATTTGAAGGGGGGTGGTTGCGGCAGTTTCACGCATGCCTGCTGCCCATGAAGTTTGATCAATGAACTGCACTGCGAAGATGACAAAGGCGGCTACAAGCAGTATAACCAACGCAGGGACGAGGTAGTCTTTGAAGATGGTATTCATCATTAACTCGCTTCGGAGGTAGTGGCAGTCTGGCGCATGATATAACGACGGAAGTTGCTGACGAGCCATTTCCAATGCATGGTGATGTGGACGCCGAACATCAGCATGAGCAGATTCGCTGAGGTGGTGTGAATGGAGCGCCAGAACGGATCAATCTTAATGTGGATATTGAGCGCGGGCAGGGCTTTTTCGGAGACAATGGTTCCTGAAAAAATGACAAGAGTCATCATCACGAAGAGGAGCATATCCCAGATTTGATTGAAGCGCGTTTCGCCTGGCAGTTTCTTGAAGATACGCGGCATCACGCTGACGATCCATTTCCAATTGAGAATTAAATGGACGAGGAATGGCGCGGCGAAAATGAAACTGATCCATTCGTGACCCGTGAGTCCCGTGATCTGGGGCGCATTGATGGTGATGAACAGCAGGAGAACGCCGAGGTCAATTATCAGCTTGGTCTGGGTGAGACTGAATGATTTTTTGTCAGGTTGTTGCATTTTTATACTCCTTATTTCATTGGCATCAGGCTGCGGTGAGGTCGCGGCATATTGAGATGAGCCGCTCCGTTGTCTGGGCGTCCAGTCGCAGTGGAATGAATTCATCGAGACTGCCAATTTTTCCCCAGTACGAGCCTGATTCCCAGCCGTCGCTAACGCAAAGTGCAACAGGGATCTTCGCCGATTCGGGAATCGAATTCATTTGGCGCGCCCCAAGCATTGTCTCGCGTACTGACGATGGCATCTCACGCCAAATCCCTGTGTCAGCAAGACCCGCATTTACAACCGCGGACAAAATTCCCTGCTCTGTGTCTCGCAAGTGAACGGCGTAGTGGTGGTTGCCGAACTGGATCGCCGCCCGCGCGCGACCAAAATCGAAGGGGGCGAACTTGGGGAACTGGTCGAAGTCAATCTGTGTATCCAGCGCGATATCAGACGACAACATGATCACCCGCCCAGACTCAGACTTCTGCAACAAAGGAAGCAGCAATTGGGTCAGATGGTATCTGCTGAGGTAATTTACGGCGAAGAACGGATGTAACCCGTCTGCTGTTCGAATATCCTCAAATATGAGGACGCCGCTGCAATGCAACAGCACATCGAACCTTTCATGCGCGGCGAGGAGCACGGCGGCGGCCGCCCCAACCCCTGCGTGCGTGGAAAGATCAGCGGCGAGAAACTCAGCCTTGCCTGGGTTAGCCTTCAATTCTGTGAGCGCCGCTTCGCCCTTCCGAACGTCACGCCCCAGCAGAACGACCTGATGTCCGAGCGCGGTAAGTTGGCGGGCGGACTCGAGTCCAATTCCGCTGTTTCCGCCGCTAATAAGAATTTTTTTTATACATTCTCCTCTTTATGGTTTTTTTTGAATTTGAGCAATTGCCTATTTACTGCAAAGTTCGCGTAACTTTTTCAAGGACGATTTCACAATGACGGCGTACACGCCGTACTGCATCAAATAACCTGTGAAATCAGTGGGTGTAAAAAACGAGTACAAGCGAACTGCGCATGAGTCTTGTCCATTTGCTGTTATCTCAATAATGGAAAGATGATCTTTCACCATGTACGGAAACTCCACGCGATAGGCAAGGATTTTATTCCTCTCGGCGTAAACCACGGTTTCCTTGATCTTGTCGCCTGTGCCATAAACTGCAATGCGCTCTGTACCAACACCATCTGCGTCGGCTTTGGATGTGTCGAAGGATTCCAGTTCTTTGATGGAGGGCATCCATTCACATGCGATGGATTGGTCGCTGAGTATTGCCCATATTTTTTCAGGTGAGGTATTAATTTCAACGGGCTGATTTACCATCAATTTTGCATTGGTGAAATCTGTGATGGTGAGGCTGCCTACTTTGGTGATGTGTTTCATCGTTTCTTAGATCTTTGCCAATTCATTCGCCATTTTGTTCAGTTTGAAATAGGCGGTAATTTCGGGAATGACAAAGACAATGAGGAACACAAAGAAAATGGCAATCGCTTGAGTGCCTGGCTCACCTGTCAGCGGCGTGATGAACATATCCTGCAACTCGCGCAGGCTGTGCATGATGAACGCGAAGGAATAGAAACGCGCATCCTGTCTGACCAAAGCCAGAATCGAGATAACCATCATCACTGCGTTTCTGCCTGCCAGAATATAGATCATTTTTGCAGTGACAGAGTCAACAGTGAAGCCTGCATAAAGCAGTTGGGGATTGAAATAACAGGCGTATGTTTGAAAGGATAGAATCGCAAGGATAAGCACTTGTAGAATATTGATCCAGACGGGGATTTTAGTTTTCATTTGATATATTTCCTTTTGTTTAATGAGAATTAAGCGCAAGCAAGCGTAATGGCATGTTCGGGGCAAGCCCGAACACACAGTCCGCAAGCGCGACACGCTTCAGGGTTGACCAGCAGCGCCTGCTGCCACTTGTGCGCGGGGCCTTTGAGTTTTCCGATGAAACTTAACCTTGCACGTTGATCTTTCGGCAGGGTGCCAACGGAGAAAACAGCATAAGGACAAACTGGTACGCAATCCGCTTTTCCTTCACAGCGGTTGCGGTCAATGATGGGGATAAATACACCCGCATCCTGTTTGCAATCTTTCCTCTCGGACACCTTTTTATCTTCCTTATTTCCTTTGAATTTGAGCGTCGGTTATTTACTGCAACTCTCACTCACTTAATTTCTTCTTTGTCGAACTTGGCTTGTGCCCAGCCTACCAAAAGGGTAAGCCATTGGTCGGTAATAAAGGTAGGTTGCATGCTATTCGTGTCGGCAATAGCATTGTAGATTCGATTGAGTCCGGCATCATAAACGGCATCACTTAACAAGGCGAGCTGAGACGAGCCGTGTTTTTGGGTGAAGGGATTATCCAAAACCACACGCCCCACAAACTCTTGTTGAATGTGTTCAGCCACTCGCCACTCTGCACGTACAAAACCTTCGGCAAGCATCCAATCGAGCAGGGTACCGCTGGAAGGAAAGCGCTGTAGGTCAGCGGCATGCACTCCCTCAAAATAATCATAGAGATACCAACGGTCGCGCCCGATGTGCGGGTCTAAATTCACAATCACTAACGCGCCCCCATCTCGCAGTAAACGCCGCGCTTCAGTAATGAACGCGCGTTGATCGGCATAATGCTGTAAAGCATTCACCGAAAGAACCAGATCGAAACTGGCATCGGGAAAAGGCAAGTGGTTGGCATCGCCATTCACCAGCGACTGCGTTTGGGCTTGCTGCAACATTCCATACGAAAAATCAAGACCAACAACGCGCCGGACAAGCGGATGAAGTTCGTTGACCCACCTTCCAGTACCGCAGCCGACTTCAAGCACATCGCGCACGCCGCTTTGCGCGGCCAGTGCATGCAATTCGCGGGCAACTCCAATCAGCGGGTTTTGGGCGTAGCGGGCGTTGTAATTCGGCGCGACCGCGTCGTAGTTGACCAGATTCATGTAATTTTCTTCCTATTCATTCAAATCCAAAATTTGTTTGTCCGACATCCCCTCGACAATCGGTCGGTCGGTTTGTTCCAGTAAATGTTTGTTGCCCTGCGCGTCAATGAGATGCCCCGACTTGACGGCTTTGGTTTCAAGGTAAAAAGCGTTATCCGGGTTGGGCGGAATCACCAGTGGAATTCGATCAGTCACATTGATGCCAAATGTCTTGAGCCCTTCGATTTTGCGCGGGTTGTTGGTGATTAGGCGGACGGATTTGATTTGCATCGAGTCGAGCATATGCGCGGCGATGCTGTAATCGCGTTCGTCATCGCGGAAGCCCAGCGCTTCATTCGCTTGCACGGTATCCAGGCCCGTATCCTGCAATTCGTAGGCACGGATTTTATTTGTCAAGCCAATGCCGCGCCCTTCCTGCCGCAAATAGAGCAGAATTCCCTCGTCCATTTCGCCAATCATTTTGAGCGCGGTCTCCAATTGGTCGCGGCAGTCACAGCGC
>CAYSIV010000179.1:7015-12959 GCA_964431175.1 uncultured Anaerolineales bacterium | reverse complement strand
CAGTCCGGCGTAAAGCACTACCCTACCGTCACAACAAATGGACACTCGGAACGGGGCAACCTTCAGTGGCTCTCGCAAGAGTCGGCAACCAGCCACAAGCCATTAAAGAGAAGGATGCCTCAAGACTTGTGCTGAGCTTGTCGAAGCAAGCAAAGGCTCTGGGTAATGCCAGAGATAGACTGACGTGACGCGAAGCGGGGACAAGGGACGGTCAAGGAATTGGCGGAGACTGGGCTTTATGACAGGCGTCTTCGGACGTACTGAAAGCCAGGGAGGAAACTCTCTATCTCCAACACGACATTGACCAAGCCGCCGTGAGACTTGCTTTACTCGCAACGGTGCTGGTGACAACAGCCCTTGTCTTGAGGAGCCGGATGAGCGGGAAACTCTCGTGTCCGGTTCTGAAGTAGCGGCGGGGCGGGAGACCGCCCCGCCGACTACAACTAGACAGCGCGCCTCGTTAATGTTCTATGTCTCTTCTGCATTCGTCACAAGCTCTGGTTAAGTGATTAACGCCCCACCGCAAAGAAATAGAATAGTATTTAAGAAAGCTTTCAATTCATCACAGGCTTGGGCAGATACGAGTAAATCATTCTTCTCTAGTATGCGTTTAGCGTCGCGTGTCTTGATGTAGCTGCGACTTTTGCCTAGCTCAAAAATTTTTTTGATTCGATATGACGGCGGTTTGTTGTGATTAATTTGCTCAGGTTGCCCTGATGGTGCTGATGTATTGTGTTTAGCAAGTTCTTGGATGGTTGACCAATAGGGTAGAAGCCAAGCTTCGAAATCATACTGTGCCGCATGAGGATAAAATTTAGGATTGTGCCCAACCCAAGTTCCCATTTTTGTTCTTGCATCGGACGCATCCGCGAAATCTGTAGTGCCAGTGTAAACGTCTGTTAATGCGATCACAGCGTCATGATCATTCAGGAGTTTCTCGACCATTCGCCGTAATTTATCTTCTTTGGGTATGCGTCCATCTTGAGGTATAAAGTGTAGACGGGGCATCTTCTGTTGTAGGCGGGGTTTGAGGAAGTTTTGTAAAGTTGGCTTAAAAGCCGCCTCAGTTTCCCCTTCAACTAAAACAGCAATCTTCATGGACGTCCCCCCATTAAATTCATCGCCCAAACCTCGTCCAAGCTATATTCCGTTAGCCATTGCTCTAAGTCTAGCCTGTCTGCCCAAGTTACAGTCGTCATCCCCTCTTCAGCATTGCAGATTAGCACCTCTTCCGGTTTCAAAAAGCGAATCAGTCTATCTGAGTGGGTTGCTACAATAAGCTGAGTTCGTTTGGACGCTTCTCGCATTAAGTCAGCAAGTAATCTCAGTAGTTCTGGATGTAAACTTATCTCTGGCTCATCTATCAGTGTAAGAGTTGTAAGTTCTCGACTTTGTAGGAGTGTTACTAGCCAAAGAAAACGCAATGTGCCTTCTGATAATTCATGCACATAGATGGGCTTGGAAAAATTCTTATCCTTCCAGGTCATAGATAATTTCCCCGCTGCAACTGGGGGAAAACTCAATTTCTCGAAATCAGGAAACGCCGCCGCAATGGTGTCTTCCACCATTTCAAAACGATCAGGGTCTGACTCTCTAAGATCATATAAAGAGGAAACCAAATCTTCTCCATTTGCTCCAGGTAGCTTGGCAGGACGCATCTCTTGTGGCAAGCGTACAGGGCTTCTGGGAGAAACATCTAAAGCGCCATAAAAAGTACAAGATGCTAGTTGCTTTCTTAGATTTTCCGATTGTTGATACATTTTGGGAACTTGCGACAGTGATGTCTCGAAAGGATTATGTTCCCAGTTGGGAGGCTCTAAGTATCCCGTATTTATATTAAAATACTTGATGTTCACGCTACGCGAATCTATATATTTTTGAGGTTGATGCGCATTAGGATTGTTCTGCTGAGTTAAGGTCTCTTCACTGATTTCATAAGAAGAACCTCTAACAGGAATTAGCTGAAGATTATATTTAAGAGGGGCGTGACCTGAAACGCTCATTTCTAATGAGATCGCAAGGTGATCTGCCTTATTGCGAGTTAGTATCGCTTCCAAGCTACCGCCAATTCTTTCTAGTAATTGCCCCTTTGCTGATGCTGCTAACAATGAGAAAACATCCAAGAATGACGTTTTACCAACACCGTTAGCACCAATCATCACTGTCAAATCCCGCATTTCAAGCGGGACAGAGAATAAGCGCCGGTATCCTTCAACTCGAATATTTTTGAACTCACTCATAACACCTCCAAATCAGAATCAAGTCTACTACAATTATCTTTTCATGTAACGCATCAGTTACGGTAGGAGGAATCAGCGAATATAATTTAGCGGGTTTATCGATAAGAGTAAGCGGGCTAACGATTAAGGATTGATGCGGCGCGGCGAGTACGAGATCGTCTCAGGCTCAGGGCGGTAGCCGCCGCATAATCCGGAGTTGAACTAAGCCGCCGTCGGTCGGTAGCCCGTCGAACTGTGTCTAAGTTTATGCCCGCTTGGGGATTAAGGAAAGCCCGGGTTAAATGCCCGACGACTTCAAAGGGGTAAGCAGCCAGAGTCTAAGCCAGGCCAAGTGTCGGTGACACTCTATTCACTGCCCGACAGGCAAAGGCCGGAACTAGAGCTAACAAGTGAGAAACGCGACAATTTAAAACAAAAAAGAGAACACACTGCAATTGTGCTCTCTTTCTGTTTGGCTCCTCAGCCTGGACTCGAACCAGGAACCCTTCGGTTAACAGCCGAATGCTCTGCCGATTGAGCTACTGAGGAATGCGCCGAGATTATAAAAGGGCCAGGGGATAGTGTCAAGGCAAAAATAAGTTCAGGTTGTATTTGCCTTCATCCTCCCCTATAATTTTCACCCAGGAGATAATACCCCATGACCGCCGCCGAATCCGCCGCCTCTTACCCAACTTCCAATACTCGCCCCGCCCTGTGGCTGGTGCTCACGGCGCTGATCATCGTCGCCGTCTCGTGGCTTCTCAACTCGCCCGAAGGCGTGCTGGGCAAAGCCGATGCAGTGGGCTACGCCATTTGCCACCGCATTGATGGCCGCTCGTTTCATATCGGCAACATCCAAATGCCGCTGTGCGCGCGTTGCACCGGCATCTACCTGGGCGCGGTGCTGGGGGTGGTGACGATGGCGGCGGCCGGGCGGGGGCGAGCCGGGGGGACGCCGCCGCTCCGAGTCATTGTCGTGCTGGTGGCCTTCATCATCGCCATGGGCGTAGACGGTATTAATTCCTATATGACTCTGCTCCCGTTTCTACCACATGTTTACGAGCCGCAGAACTGGCTGAGGCTGACCACCGGCATGTTTAACGGGTTGGCCGTCAGCGGTTTGGTGTTCCCGGTCTTCAACCAAACCCTTTGGCGGCATTGGGAAGATCGCCCGGCCATTGCCAGCCTGCGCGAACTGGGCGGCATCGCCCTCCTGGCCGCCATTCTGATCGGCCTGGTGCTCACCGAAAGCCCGATCGTTCTTTACCCATTGGCGCTGATCAGCTCGGCGGGCGTGATCATGTTGCTCACCATCACCTGCGCCATGATCTTCATGATTATGACTCGCAGTGATAATAAGGCGCGGAACTGGCGCGGCGCAGTTGTGCCCATCTCAGCCGGGCTGACCATGTCCTTTGCTATGGTATTGTTCATTGACGTTCTACGTTATGCCGCCACCGGAACCTGGGGCGGTTTCATCATCCCCGGCGCGTAAGGAGTCAGGCCCGTGACAGACTCAATTGACGTTGGCAAAGCCATCACCCACTTGTTTGACGACAAAGATTGGATCTCGAAATCGATTATTGGCGGCATCCTGGCGCTGGCGCCGATTATTGGGTTCGTGATCGCCGGCTACGAAGTGCGGCTGGCCCGCAACGTCAGCCGGGGCGAGGCCCAACCTATGCCCACCTGGGATGACTTCGGCCAGATGTTTGTAGACGGCTTGTGGCTCGGCCTCAGCCGGATCATTTTGGGCTTCCCGGCTTTTCTCTTATTTGTTGTCCCATTCATAAGCTTCTATGCTTTGATATTTGTCGGCGCTATCCTGGAGGACTCTGGCAACGCCAGAGATGTTGAGCAAGCTCTGTCGGTGATTATCCCCGGCGGCCTCCTCGCCTCAGCGATGTGTTGCGGGGTGGGCATTTTATACAGCCTCTTGTTGGGGTTCGTCTCCCCGGCAGTGTCCGCCAACTATGCCCGTCATGGCACGTTCGCTTCCTGCTTCAACTTCAGCCAAATCTTCAGGCTCATTCGCCGCAACCCCAGCAACTACTTAATGGTCTGGGCGACCGGATTCCTGGCCGGGCTTATTTACATCGGCGCGGTATCGGTGGTCAACTTTATTCCCTGCCTCAATTTTCTCCTCATTTGGCCGGTTTCGGCATTCGCCTCTTTTTGGCTGTATATGGCTCTCGGCCATGCGGTCGGCCAATTGCTGGCCTTGGATGCCGCCAACCCGGCGGCAAATAACCTGCAGTTAACCCCTGCCAGTAGCTAGGAGGTCATCGTGGTTCAAGCAATTACATCCCTCTTCTCCGCCTTTGGGCTTTCGGCCAGCGCAGGCCTCAACGCTTACCTGCCCTTGCTCATCGTGGCCCTCGCCGCCCGTTTCACCGACTGGTTCAAGCTTTCGCCGCCGTTCGATGCCCTGAAATCGCCGTGGGCTATTGGCGCGCTCCTCATCCTGCTGTTGGTCGAATTTTTCGCCGATAAGATTCCGGCAGTCAACCACCTGAACGACGCCATCCAAACGTTCGTCCGACCGACGGCGGGCGCAATTCTTTTCGCGGCCAGCACCCAAACCATCATGCAGGTGCATCCGGTGATTATGATCATCCTCGGCTTGCTGGTCGCCGGAGCGGTTCACACAGCCAAATCGGCAGTGGTTCGCCCAGCAGTGACGGCCACCACCGGCGGCATTGGCAATGTGCCAATAAGCATTCTTGAGGACATTGTGTCCGCAGTCGTTTCGATCCTGGCCGTCGTCTTGCCGGTGGTCATCAGTGTGGTGATTGTTATGTTGACGGCCTTCGTCATCTGGTGGCTGTGGCGCCGCAGGGCCCGCCCGGCTCGAGCATAGGGGTGCATTTCACTTTGGGGGCGGCGGTTGAAACCGCGCCTACAAAAGGCAAAGTCCACCCTTCGGCAAGCTCAGGACAGGCCCTTCGTGGACTCCGACTCTTGCAGTTTTAGCCTGCGTAGGCAGGCTTCGCGCAGCGCGAAGCCTGCCGCGATTTCAATCGCCGGAGGCCAAAACTTTGACGGGCACTCCGGGCCTAGCGTCAGCAAGTGTAACGGTTTATTTTGAGGTACACTTAGCCCACACCCTCATAACTCTTTTCAAGGAGACTTCTAATGGATTCAGGAACCCTTTCACCCGCTCCAGCCAACAACCAACGCAATATTATTATCGCCGTGGTTGTTGTGCTGGTCTTGTTGTGTTGCTGTTGTTCGGCAATTGGCATCGTGGGCTATCTGTATGGCGATCAGATCGCCGCACAGTTTGGCCGGATTTTGCCAACGGCATTATTGCTCTGAGCGCCTTCGCAAAATGAAAGACCCTCTCAGTCGAGAGGGTCTTTCATTATCAGATAGAACCGCTTCTACAAATTAGCGGCAAAAGGCCCTTCATGCCTTGCCGCCAGCGCGCGTAACTCTTGCAAAGCGGCGCGGGCGGCGGCCGCGTCCTCGGCTGGCAACGATAGCGCCGCAAACTCATCCTCATCCAGCACAAACTCCTTGCCCGACGGCTGGACGAAATAGTCGAGCGCCAAATCTTCGGCTCGGATCGAGTCGCCGGTGATTTGGGCCGGGCGGGTGATGTTGCAGTACCAGCCCTTGAATGAGTCGTCGACGGCGTCGTAAATGGCAAAGACGTTATACCAGCGATCGGAGTAAAAATACTCCACAAAGCGGTCACCCGTCGTCAGCGTCACATAGCCAAG
>CAYSIV010000179.1:0-7005 GCA_964431175.1 uncultured Anaerolineales bacterium | reverse complement strand
ATTCGTTCGCGTCCGAACCGCGCTTCCAGCACCACCATGTTCTCTGTGCGTTGCCGGACTTCGCCGGTGTAAGCGATCTTTTCTACGCCAGTGTGATCAAGTTTATAAATCGTGATCATCAACCCTCCCGAAGGTTGAATTTTACTTTCGAGTAGCTCATGTCTTGCCCAACCTTCGGGAGGGTCGGATCCCCTCTGCCCTGAGCAGGATGATCACTTCATCTCCCGGTTGAGCTGCTACCCCGTTTTCAACCATCGACCACTCCCCAACCGTGGTGGTGATGGTAGCCCTCTCTGTCACCCGGCCCTCGATCAACTTCCCCGGCCCCAGAAACTTCTGCACAAACGCATTGGCTGGCCGGCGATACACTTCAGCGGTTGACCCAATTTGGGCCACATTGCCGGCCTGCATAATCAACACTTGATCAGAGATGCCGAATGCCTCTTGCTGATCGTGGGTGACGTAGATCGCAGTTTGCCCGAACTCGCGCAGAAGGTTTCGCAGTTCGCCCGTCAACTGCTCCCTCAGCGCCCGGTCGAGCGCGCCGAGCGGTTCGTCGAGCATCAACAGCTTTGGCCGGGGCGCGAGGGCGCGAGCCAGGGCCACCCGCTGGGCCTCGCCACCTGATAAGGTTTGCACGTCGCGTCGCTCGAAGCTTCTCAACCCAACGCGCTCCAGTAATTCGCTCGCGCGCGTTTGGTCTTTCCCCTTCAAGCCAAAGCCCACGTTGTCGCCCACCGAGAGATGGGGGAACAGGGCATAGTCCTGAAACATAAGCCCAAAACTGCGAAGGTGAGTCGGCTTCCCCGACACCGACTCGCCGCCCCACAACACATCACCGGAGTCGGCCGGAGTCAATCCGGCGATGATCGAAAGCAGAGTTGACTTGCCACAGCCCGACGGCCCCAGGACGGCCAGCACGTCTCCCGTGTTTAGGGTGAACGAGACGCTGGCAAGCGCTTGCACTGAGCCGAACGATTTGGAGAGGTTGCGAACTTCAAGCATGGTTATTGACCACTAGAGCAAATTCCACTTTCGTTTACGGCCTGCTCCCGCTGGATTGTCAAATCCAGCGGCGGATTTGACAATCCGCCGCGAGCAAAAATACGTAAACCGACTCGGAAACTGCTCTAAGCCACGAAGGCACAAAGCCACAAAGTTTTCCGTCTCTCCCGTTTTTGACGGGATTTATGGGTGTCACCCTGAGCGAAGCGAAGGGTCTCTGGCTGGTTGCGCCGAGATTCTTCGCTTCGCTCAGAATGACAGGGGCGCTTTCCCGTTAAAGCCGGAAGAGCCAGTTTTCCTTGGTGCCTTCGTGGCTTTGTGTCTTTGTGTTGAAGCATCAAAACTCAGCCACACCTTTGAGCCGCACCCGCTCGATGAGCAGGATGCTGGCGGCGCTGGTGAACATGAGAATGGTGCTGAGGGCCAGGGCGCGGCCAAAGTTGAGAGCGCCCGGCTTGCCGATGAATGAATAGATGGCGAGCGACACGGTTGGGAACTCCGGGCGGTTGAGGAGGGCGGTTGCGCCGAACTCGCCAAGCGAGATGGCGAAGGCAAAGGCCGCCGCTGCCAGCGCCGCCCGCCCGATCAATGGCAAATCAATCCGTCGCCAGACTTCAGCCGGGCTTGCGCCGAGCGTGGCCGCCGCCCCCCGCCACTGTGGGCGAATGCTTTGCCACGTTGGCAGAAGAGTCCGCACCACGAATGGAAAGGCGATGAGGGTGTGAGCCAGCGGAATAAGAATTGGCGAGGCGCGCAAGTTGAACGGCGGGCGGCTGAAGGCGATGAGGAAACCCAACCCAAGCGTGACGGCTGAGGTGCCGAGAGGGAGCATGATGGCTGATTCTAACAGCCAACCCTCACCCCCAGCCCCTCTCCCAAAGCGACTAACACGCTTTGGGAGAGGGGGGTGGGGGGTGGGGTTTGCCAACACCCAAGCCGTTGGAATACCTAGAGCCAGTGAGAGCAGAACAGTGATGATGGCATATCTCGCCGAGTTCCCTACGGCGCTGATGGGCGTGTAAAAAAAGGCAGCGCCACGCTCATTCTCAAAGAGAGCAAAGTAGTAATCAAAAGTAAGCCCGGCCCGGAGGCCGCCCCGTTGACCTCGGTCAGCCTCAAGGCGAGAGATGGAGCGGACGGCGAGCGCGGTGAGCGGCGAGAGCAACAGCGCAAACAGCATCACGACGACCAGGGCGGCCAACGCCTTTTGTTGAAAGGAGATGAGCGGTCGTTGTGTGAACTCGGCGGAGCGCAAACTGCCAGCGCGCGCTACGCTCGCCGAGAGACGGGTGTAGAGACTCGCCAGGGCGAGAGTGCAGGCGAGTTGGAGGAGTGACAGCGCCGCCGCCGCCGGCAGGTTGAAGAAGGCGAAAGTCTGGCGGTAGATCTCGACTTCGAGGGTGGCGAACTTCGGGCCGCCGAGGATGAGCACCACGCCGAACGAAGTGAAGTCGAAGATGAAGACGAGCAGGGCCGCGGCGAGCAAAGCCGGGGCCAGCAGGGGCAGGGTGATCGTCGCGAACGTTCTTAGCGGGCTTGCGCCCAAAGTTCGGGCGGCCTGGGTCAACCGGGGATCAAGGTGGCTCCAGTAGTCGCCGACGAGGCGGATGACGATGGTGGTGTTGTAGAAAACGTGGGCCAGCACGATGGCGGCCAACCCGGAGAGAGTCAGGGCCGGCCAGCCGAGCCCGGTCAGTCCCAAATTGATCCAACCGCGCTCGCCAATCAACGTATTAAACCCGGCGGCGACGACAAGCGTGGGCATGACGAACGGCACGGCGGTGAGGGCGCGCAACAAACTTTTGCCGCGAAAGCGGTAGCGCCCGACGAGATATGCGCCCGGCAGGCCGACGAGGAGCGTAGCAACTGTGGATAGCGCTGCTTGCCAGAACGTGAAGCCGACGACGCGCCAGGTGTGCGAGTCGGCGAGTGTTGCTAACATGCCCGCGCCGCCGCTCAGTCCGATGATGGCCGTCATCGGGTAAACGTAGAACACGGCGAAGAAGGCGAGAGGCAGGAGCCAGACGTAAAACGTCAAACGTGAAACGACAAACGTCAAACGTTTCTCTATTCCAGTTACGCCTTTCACTTCACGACGATCTCCGTCCATTCCTTGATCAGCGCTTCGCGTTTGGCCGCGATATCGTCAGGAGCCATGATGACGGGCGACACGACCGTGGGGGTGTACTTCATAAATACGTCGGGCAGGGCGGCGGAAGTCAACGCCGGATAGACGAACATGTTGAGCGGCATGTCTTCCTGAAATGCCTTGCTCAGCATGAAGTCTACCCACTTCTCGGCCAGGTCGCGGTTTTTGGTTCCATTCAGGATACCCACGAACTCAACTTGCCGGAAGCACGATCCGGCGCCGGTCACGCTGGCCGTCGGCGCGCCTGCCGGTTGCGGGTTAGCAAAGAACACTTCGGCGGGCGGGCTGGAGGCATACGAGACGACGACGGGGCGATTGCCCTTGCCGCTCGACCCGCTGAAGTCGGTGTAGTAAGCCGTCTCCCAGTCGGCGGCCACTTTGACGTTGTTCTCGCGCAGAGCGTTCCAGTAATCGCGGAAACCATCATCGCCGAACGCAGACCAGGTGGCGAAGACGAAGGCCAGACCGGGTGAGGACGTGGCCGGGTCTTCGACGACGGTCAGGCCTTTGTACTCGGGCTGGGTGAGGTCGGTGAGGCCGCCGGGCGGTGGCAGGCCCTTTTCGGCAAAGTAGGCCTTGTCGTAGTTCAGGCACACGTCGCCGTAATCCACTGGCAGGGCGCGGTTGTCGGCGTCGAGCTTGAGCGCGGCAGAAATGTTGGCGAGCGCGGGCGAGTCGTAGCGCTCGAATAAGTTTTCGCTCAGGGCGCGGCTTAGAAGAGTGTTGTCCACGCCATAAAGCGCGTCGGCCAGGGGCGCGCTCTTGTTGAGGAGGGCCGTGTTCAACATCGTCCCCGCGTCACCCGACTTGAGCACGGACACCGTCACGTTGTTAGCCACCTCAAATTCCTTCAACACCGCTTCGCTGACGACGAACGAGTCGTGCGTCATCACCGTGAGCGTGCGCGGCCCGGCGGGTGTGGGCGCGGCGCCCAGCGAAGCTGGACTGACGCAGGCAGCTAGAAGCAAAGTCAGAGTGAGAGTAAGGAGCGAGAGTTTTTTGAACATGGAAACCTCCTGGAAGCACAACAACGAATTGATGGACGCTTCGCGAACGAATTCGTTACGCGAAGCGCCCCAAATTCGTTGTAGTGTTTTGCCTGATCACTGTGCAAATCAAAAGCCCTTCGACCAATGAAACGGTTGCCTCTCGTTCCATCATCACGTTGCTGATGCCGCGCGTGGAGCCGAAGATGAGCGTTTCGTCGTGAAGTGGATACTCAAGGCCGGAAGTGGTGATGCCGTGCGCGTCGCCGCCGATGGGGATCAACGAGACGGTGTCCCCGGCGTTGCCACTCAAGGTGAACTCACTGGGGCCGCGCACTAAGCTAATCTCTTGTGCTCCATCGAGCAACCGAATGCGGACGTTCGTAGTGACGACTTTGCGTAGCACCCCTTTGGGGTCAGTCGTCAGGCGACTAAAGTCGCCACTACGAACGAGCAAAAGCACGTTGGCAAGCGTCTGATCCCAGCGCCCGCCCAACCCGCCGAGAATGACGATGTCGCTTGCGCCTTCGGCCAGCGCGAAGTCGAGCGCGAGTTCGAGATCGGTCTGGTCTTTGCGGGCCGGGTGGCGGACAATGCGCGTCCCGGCGGCTTCGAGCGCGGCCAGATCGGCAGGC
This sequence comes from uncultured Anaerolineales bacterium, assembly GCA_964431175.1. Classification (GTDB taxonomy): domain Bacteria; phylum Chloroflexota; class Anaerolineae; order Anaerolineales; family VGOW01; genus VGOW01. The sequence continues at coordinate 2,230 of CAYSIV010000179.1, read as the reverse complement.
GCGAGCGAGTCGAAGTCGCCGATGAGGATGTGTGGAACAACACCCAGGGTGCGGCAGTGTTTAGCCCCGCCGTCGGCGGCGACAATGATGTCCGTCGGTTGGATGGCGGCGCGGGCACTTGTGGGATCAGCCAGTTCGCCGTTGGCAAAAATGACAGTGCGTATGCTTCGCAACAAAACACCCTCCGCCGGGGAGGGTGTTTTACGGCACAGTCAGTTCAGGCTCCCTCCGCCGGCATTATCCGGATCAGGTTCGCGGGTCGCAGAGTGGGTCTCTGCCTCTCAGCCTGGACGTTACCAAGCTCCCCGTGGTTGGTTGTAGCGAGAGGATGATAGCAGGCTGAGGAGAGGGTGTCAAGATAAACGCTTCGGGATAGATTGTATAATCCCACCGTTTCAGCGATGTAGTTGGGATGAAGGGGGAACGATGTGTCTTCTGTGACTCTCGCTCAGTTAGCGGTGGATGAAAGCGGCTCTTTGCCGGATGATACTCCCTTCTTTACGCTGGCAGGCGTAATAACGTATCATCCTGAAACGCTTCGGAACGTAATCCGGCGCGCAGTGACACGAACCGGGAAAAGGTTGAGGCGGGCACGCCATGCAGTGCCTGAATTCAAGTGGAGCAATGCTAGCCGTAATTTGCGAACGGAGGTTTTAGGCCGTCTTGCTCAGGCGGATGTCGGGGTTTTTACGCTCACCGTGAGCAAGAGCGGACGGCGTATAGACGACACGCCAGAGAACTACGCTATTTTGATCTGTGAGTTGCTTCGGGCCTGTTGGACTGAGTATCCCAATATAGCACAGCACTTGCTGTTGATCGCCGCTTCACATCGGCGGCGCAGGTCGCAGTATTCAATACTTTCGTCTATCGTCGCTGGCCTGTGCCTGGTGTTCTCTCGATCAACCATGTTGACAGCCAGCGTGACTCGCTCGTTCAATTGGCTGATTTTGTGGCCGGGAGCGTGTACGCTTATCACAAAGAGGGCGATAACACGTTCAAGAAAATTGAAGGTAAAGTCGGGATAACTTGGGAAGGAGATTGGCCGGAGATTAAGCGACGCTGGCTTGAAAAATGAAAACAAAAACGGAACTCCCAGACCAGCGCGCTCCGGTTGATGCCGGGAAAAGCAGATAAACTGCCCTCCTGCTGTGCCTGGACTTACGTTCCGCTTCTAACTGTGACTATAACCCCAGCTGGCTGTGGGTGTCAAGCCCTGCTTTTGGCCAGCCATGCCTGCCTCTTGGCCTCAGTTTTTGGCCGCCACACTTCTTCTGAGTTCTGACGCAGGTACTCGTCAATTTCCTGCTGGTGATCGAAATAGTATGCGAGCGCGTCAAAAATCTTGGCCGGGTGAACGTAAGGCCAGTAAGTCAGCAGGGCGTCAATGGTGAACTGCTGGCGAGTGTACATGTCGGCAATAGCCCACACGGCGATGGTCGTGCCGGAAATGATCGGTTCGCCGCCGCGCACACCGGGCACGCGAATGATGTGCGGATGTTCGGTCGGCGTCATGGGGCGGCCCCCGTAGGGTTTGGCAGTCGAAACAACCTCTTTATTCTCAAGGATTAACTCGGACATAATGCACTCTCCTCAGAGAAATCGTTACCTGCTCAAATCATACCACTGAATGAAATTGAAAGGCGGCGCCCGCCGAAAAACGACCGGCGGCTGAAGTTGAACAGTAAAAAAAGAACATCCCGAAGGCGCAAAGCGAACCTTCGGGATGTTTCATTTTGGGCCTTTGACTGACAGCCCCGACCTCGCAACCCGCCGGTACACTCAGTACAAATGTCTATGATTGGCAGACAGTTGCCTATTTACGCGCCGCCCCGAAAAGGTGTATAAAGTTAGCATAGGTGGCAGAACACGGATGCGTGGAACGCGAAGCGAACGGATCAAGAATCCGTTCGCTTCGCGTCCACAAATCCGTTGTTCTCCTCACCTCGCAGGAGACTCTCCGCCATGTTTGCCCGAAAGCCCAACTTAATCAATCTTCTCGTCATTCTGGCCCTGATTTTGCCAGGCGGGGCACTGCCCACAGCGCCGCAGAGTCCATCTGTTCAATCTCCTCTATCTGCCCCTGCCAACACCGCGCCTACGCTTAAGCCCGACTTCGGCCAACTGCCGTTGTACTTCGTCGAGAACCGGGGCCAGTTGGACGAGCGCGTGGCCTACTACATTCAGGGCAGTGACAAAACCCTCTACTTCACCTCTGAAGGTGTGACCTTCC
>CAYSIV010000178.1:0-12987 GCA_964431175.1 uncultured Anaerolineales bacterium | reverse complement strand
TTCGTTATCTTCGTTCCTTCTCCTATCAACTCAAAAACTATTTCCAATAATGTCTTTTATACTTCACTGGCTTCGCCTTCATTCCCACTGAGCGCCCGATTGCGTTTGTGATGAATGCCAAAGGCGAGAAGGCGATGTTTGTGCCGCGCCTTGAACTCGAACATGCCAAAGCCAAAACCGGGTTTGAGCGCGTAGACCACTACGTCGAGTACCCGTACGAGCCGCATCCGATGGAAATTTTTCGGAAGGCATTAACCGAGATGCGGGTGCTGGGGCGGCGCAAGATTGGGGCGGTGGGGGTTGACCACGACGGCTACCCCTGGATTTTTGGCTATCGCGGCCCGACGTTGAGCGAGCTGGGCGGCGACAATGTCGTGCATCTCAACGCCTTCATCGAAGACCTGATGATGATCAAGAGCGAGGCCGAGGCGGCGCTGATTCGCGAGAGCGTAAAGTGGGGGTACCTGGCGCACCGGCTTTTGCAAAAGTATACGAAGGTTGGCGCAACCGAGACCGAGGTGAGTTTGCGCGCCAGCCATGAAGCCACGCTGGCGATGCTCGACACGATTGGGCCGCTCTACCGTTCGCAGAGCATGTACGGCGACGGTCCGTCGGCGGGGTATCGCGGGCAGATCGGGCGCAATGCCGCCATTCCGCACGCGCTGGCCCAGGGCAACATCATTTTTCAGGAAGGCGATGTGCTGGTGACGGGCGCCGGCGCGCCGATGTGGGGCTACAACTCGGAGTTGGAGCGGACGATGATCGTAGGCCGGCCCACCGACGAACAGCGGCGGATGTTTGACTGGATGAAGCGGGCTCAGGAAACGGCGTTTGCGGCCATGCGCCCCGGCGCAACGTGCTCGGACGTGGATCGGGCTGTGCGGAAGTTTTACGAAGAGAACGACCTGATGAAATTCTGGAAGCACCACTCCGGCCATGCCATCGGTTTGCGTTATCACGAAGGGCCGTTTTTAGATGCGGGCGATCACACCGAATTGAAGCCGGGGATGGTGTTCACGGTGGAGCCGGGATTGTATGCACCCGAATTAGGGGGCTTTCGCCACTCGGACACGGCGCTGATGACTGAAGATGGGCTGGAGATTATGACCTACTACCCGCGCGATTTAGAGAGTTTGATCATTTAAAACAAGCTGCCGCCTCGAAGGCGGCGTGCGGAGTACCTGTTACAAGTTTTAGGAGACAGGCCGTTGACCGTGAGAGGTGCGGCGCTAGAAGCTCCAGAAGGTATCCATACGGAAATTGTTGACTCGCGACGCCCGGCGAATTCGCAGGGACAGCTTGTAAGCGTATGATAGCACGGCCTTCAAGCGCGGACAATGGAAGTTTGCCATGCGTTGTGGGTGACAGTTGTCAGTTTGAGAGAGTGTGATACCATTCATGCCACCCCAAAAGATGACCCATCGTCAAAACGCTTCACCGCAAATTTATTTAGCATATGATCATCAGACTGACAACGATGATAGTGATTTGATCCGCAGGATCAAAGCTGGCGATCATCAGGCGTTTGCGTCTCTCTTTGCGCGCCATTTGCCTCGTGTCTACCGGCAAGCCATCAGGCTGATGGGCAACGAAACCGAAGCCGAAGAAGTGGTGCAGGACGTGTTTGTGACGATTTACGAAAAAGCCCACACCTTTCGCGGCCGGGCGGCTTTCACCACCTGGCTCTACCGCCTCACCGCCAACGCCGCCATCACCAAACTCCGCAAACGCAAACGAAGCCGAGAAACCTCACTGGACGATTACCTGCCAAAATTCCGGGACGATGACGAGCATTTGAAGCCAATTGTGGACTGGTCGCAGGATTTGGAAAGCATGATTGCCGCAAACGAAGCCCAACAATTGCTTCGACAAGCATTGGACGAATTGCCGCCGGTGGATAAAGCAGTGGTGGTGTTGAGCGACTTGGAAGAATTGTCGAACCGGGATATTGCCCAAGCGCTGGAGCTTACCATCCCCGCGGTCAAAGCCCGCCTGCATCGCGCCCGCCTCATTTTGCGCGGGAAGCTGGCAGCTTATTTCGAGCCGGCAACAACGTAAACCCGATGACCACAAAACGCACCCCGTCGCCGAAATCCAGGCCAAAAGAGTTGACGTGCCGCCAGGTCACGGCTCTCATTTTGCGCTACTTGAATGACGAGTTGGACACAAAGACGCGCCGCGCCTTTGACGCTCATTTGAAAGAATGCCCGAATTGCACCGCCTTTCTGCAAACTTATCGGGCAACCGCCTCCGCAGTTCACTCCTTGTCTTACGACGACCTTCCCCCGGACTTGCAGAACCGGGCTTTGCAAGTCGTCCGCGCGAAACTCCCCAAATCGCGCTGAATCTTTTCCCCTTTGCTCAGCGTCTAAAACTAAGAAACCGGCAGACACCCAGCCTTTGTGGGCTTTATGGGGTGCGGCCCGGAGGCCCGTTTTTGCGAATCGCCTCGAAACAAAGTGAAAGGGCAGAAGCGGGCCTCTGACCCGGTGTTCAAGACGCGAGCGATCTTATGCCCAAACAATCTCAAACCCGGCAGACCAGGCGAAAGGCTCCAACCAAACTGCTCTGCCGAAAAGCTACGGCGCTTGTCGCCGATTACCTGAATGATGAACTGGACGGGCCGACGCGCTCGGCCTTCGAAGCGCACCTGAAAGAGTGCGGCAACTGTCGGGCCTTTTTGAGCACTTACAAGAAGACAGCTCGAACCGTTCAATCACTTCGTTACGAAGAACTGCCGCCCGATCTGCAAAACCGGGTCCTGCTGTTGATTCGTCAGAGGCTCAAGAAGGGGCCATGAACGCCGAAATGGTCGCCCGCACAATCCAGCTTATCCGGCGTAATACCTTCGTCATTATTTTCAAGGAGACTACAACCATGTCACACACAAACCTCACCGTTTACGGCGCAACGTGGTGCAGTGATTGCAAGCGGGCCAAAAAGTTTCTCGGCGAACAGCGCGTCCACTATAACTGGGTGGACATCGAACAGAATCCCGCCGGGGAAGCTTTCGTAGTGCAAGCTAACAAAGGCAAACGCATCATTCCCACCATCGTCTTTGATGATGGCGGCTTCCTCGTCGAGCCGAGCAATGCCGAACTGGCCGCCAAACTCGGCCTGCAAACCAAAGCCCGAATGAATTACTACGACGTGATCAGTATCGGCGGCGGCCCTACCGGCCTCACCATGGCCCTCTATGCCGCCCGCGAGGGACTCGACGTGTTGGTGATCGAAAAGAGCGGCTTGGGCGGACAGGCCGGAGTCACCGAACGGCTCGACAACTTCCCCGGCTTCCCCGACGGCATCGGCGGCGCGGAGTTCGCCGACCGGCTCACCCAGCAGGCGCGGCGCTTTGGCGTCGAACTTCTGCAAGCGCAGGAAGTGACGGGCATCCGCTCTGAAGAAGAATCCATTTACGTGACAACTGCCGACGGCAACGAATACGGCACGCGCGCTGTTCTCGTAGCCACCGGCTCCACTTATCGCCGCCTCGGCGTGCCGGGCGAGGACGAGTTGATCGGCGCCGGGGTGCATTTCTGCGCGACCTGCGACGGCCCGTTCTACAAAGGCAAGCATGTCGCCGTCATCGGCGGCGGCAACAGCGCCGGTGAAGAGAGTCTTTTCCTCACCCGCTTCGCAGACAAAGTGACGATTCTGGTTCGCGGCGAAGAAATGACGGCCAGCAAGATCGTGATTGACAAGGTCAAAGGGAATCCCAAGATTGAAGTGCGCTACAACACCGAAGTTGCCGAACTGCTCGGCGCAGATAATGGCAAGTTGCGCGGCCTCACCCTCCGCAACAGCCAGACCGGCGCAACCGAGAAGCTCACCCCGGCTGGCGCCTTCGTCTTCATCGGCCTCTCGCCCAACAGCGGCTGGTTGCCGGCCGACATCAAGCGCGACAAGTACGGCTTCATCACTACCAACTCAATGCTGGAAACCAGCCTGCCGGGTGTGTTTGCGGCCGGCGATGTGCGGCAAGGAAGCACCAAGCAGGCGGCCAGCGCCGCCGGTGAGGGCGCGACCGCGTCGTTGATGATTCGTGAATATCTAAAAGGTGTCTAGTGCCACCAGGGCCAGGCGCCGGCTCATGATTGGCAACGATTGACACATAAACTTTCGAAAATCAAAAAGGAAACAGATTCAAAATGAAAACCCTATCTCGGCTAACAAAACGACTGGCAATCTTGCTGATTGCCTTAGCGGTTAGCGTCACCCTGATTGCCCCGGCGGCGGTCAGCGCCGACTCGGGCGGGCATAAACTGTTCATTGCCAGCGCGATTGAGCATCCCAATAACACCGTCACCCTCCCGCTCTACCGGGGAACCAGCCACGGCCAAACCGTCTGGTACATCGTGCTCGACTCTTCGGATGGGAACAAGGCTCAGGCTTTGGGCGTGAACAAAGCGCAGAAACTGGTAAACGTCAAAGGGACAACGGCAGTGCAAAAAGTGACCATCGTCAACGGCGTGATTGACTTCCCGGCGACGGTGGACTTCAGCCCGGTGCGAAACGTCGTGCCCGGCTCGCAGGGTTTCCCGCCCGCCGTCGCTGAACCCGGCGCAGTCGGTGAAGCCGGCTATAGCCCCCTCATCGAACTCCCCGATGGGACGATTCTCAACGCGTCTCATGTCGCCAACTGGACGGGCCAGGCCGACAAGGTCGTCAGCCTCGACACAACCAATGGCACGGTTATCTTCCGCGAGACGAATGGCTTCTCGGGTGGCAAAGCCGTCAAGTATGTTTCCACCGACGCCTCCGACTCCGGGGCCGCCGCCCTGGAAGATGTAACGTATGCACCTGCACTTAATGCCGCTCCGTTCGTCGGCGGCGATGGCACGGACTCCGCCCGCGCCAGCCTCGCCGCTTTTGTCAACGGCCAAACCGGCGCGAATAACCCGCAACGGCAGGGGTTGAACTCGGCTCTGCTGGACGGGCTTGACCCGCTCAATGTGCTCGCCTGGAATCCAACCCAAGGCCGCTACAGCCCGCTGTGGGATGTGCACCCCGCTGCCTGGACAAATGCCGCCATCGCCAGCGGCCAGAACCTGCTTCAGAAAGACTTTGGCGACATTCTCAACTTGGCTCAACACGGGCTGATCACCGGCCCCGGTGGCGCTCCATTTAGCCCGGCAGGCTTCATCGTGAACTGCCCGATTGTCAGCTCTGATTAGCAGTCCACCAGCTTTGGATCGCATCGTTGTAGTCTAGCCCCTTGTGGGCGACTACGCAGGAATTTTGCGAGATGCAAGTAGAGACGCCGCACTCCGTGTTATAGTGTCGGCGTCTCTATTTATAGCGCGGGTTTGTAACTGCTCACCGCCTGTTCCTTTATCGCCGGGAGGGAAATGATGACCGCAGAACACAACCGACTCCAAACCGACGGTGACGGCTGGCGCAAGTGGGGGCCATATCTCAGTGAGCGCGCCTGGGGTACGGTGCGCGAGGATTACAGCCCCTATGGCAACGCCTGGGAATACTTCCCGCACGACCACGCCCGCTCCCGCGCCTACCGTTGGAACGAGGACGGGCTGGCCGGACTCTCCGACGACAAAGGCCGCCTGTGTTTTGCGCTGGCGTTGTGGAACGGCAAGGACCCGATCCTCAAAGAGCGCCTCTTCGGCCTGACCAACTCCGAAGGCAGTCACGGCGAAGACGTCAAAGAATATTACTTCTACCTCGACAGCACGCCGACGCACAGCTACCTGAAGATGCTGTACAAGTATCCGCAGGCCGAGTTTCCGTACGCGCGATTAGTGAATGAAAATAGAGGCCGGGACAAGTACGCGTTTGAATTCGAGCTAATTGACACTGGCGTGTTCAACGAGAACCGCTACTTTGATGTGCTGGTCGAATACGCCAAAGCGGGGCCGGACGACATCTTGATCAAAATCACCGCCAGCAATCGCGGCCCCCAGGCGGCGGACTTGCACCTTCTGCCCACGCTTTGGTTTCGCAACACCTGGAGTTGGGGACGGGAGGATCGCCGCCCGGTGTTGGCGGCGATAGATGAAGCCTCGGTCAAAGCCGATCATCCAGCTCTGGGCCGTTACCATCTCTATTGCGACCACGCCCGCCTCGACCCGGAACTTCCCGAAGGTTTGCGAAGCACCCCGGAACAAAGTGGAGGGGCGGAACCTTCGGGAAGTTCTGTTGCCCCGACTCTGCTCTTCACCGAAAACGACACCAACACCGAGCGGCTGTACGGCGCGCCGAACAAGTCGCCCTACGTCAAAGACGGCCTCGACAACTACGTCGTTCACGGCCAAATGAACGCCGTCAATCCACAAAGGATCGGGACGAAGACAGCGGCTCATTATTCGGTGACGCTTGACCCTGAGATGTCGGCGGTGGTGAGGTTGCGGCTGACGGCGACATCCGACACCCGACACTCGTTACCTGATCCCTTCCCCGAATTTGAATCTATTTTCAACCAGCGCCTGCGTGAAGCCGACGAGTTTTACAATTCGCTTCAATCTGAAGTTGCCGACGATGAATTGAAGAATGTTCAACGCCAGGCGCTGGCCGGGATGTTGTGGAGCAAGCAGTTCTATCACTACATTGTTGATCAATGGCTCAAGGGCGACCCCGGCCAACCGCCGCCCGCCGGGCGCAGGAATGGCCGCAACCACGAGTGGCCGCATCTTTACAACGAGCGCGTGATGTCGATGCCCGACAAATGGGAGTATCCGTGGTACGCTGCCTGGGATTTGGCCTTTCACTGCATTCCTCTGGCGATGGTGGACCCGGCGTTGGCCAAGAGCCAGCTCGACTTGCTTTTGCGCGAATGGTATCAGCACCCTAACGGGCAAGTGCCGGCTTACGAATGGGCGTTCGGCGATGTGAACCCGCCGGTGTTGGCCTGGGCCGCCTGGCGCGTTTACAAGATTGAGAAGAAACATGCCGGCCAGGGCGACCGGATGTTTCTGGAGCGCGTCTTCCACAAATTGATGATCAACTTCACCTGGTGGGTCAATCGCAAAGACACCGAGGGCAACAACGTCTTTGAAGGCGGTTTCCTGGGGTTGGACAACATCGGCGTGTTTGACCGAAGCGCGCCATTGCCAACCGGTGGCCACCTCGAACAAAGTGATGGCACCAGCTGGATGGGCATGTTCAGCCTCAATATGATGACCATCGCCCTCGAACTGGCCCTCACCAACCCGGTCTACGAAGACATCGCCACCAAGTTCTTTGAGCATTTTCTTTTCATTGCCGATGCCATGAATAATCTTGGCGGTGAAGGCATTGAATTGTGGAACAACGAAGACGAATTTTTCTACGATGTCCTGCACCTGCCGAGCGGCCAGAAAATGCCACTCAAGGTGCGCTCATTCGTCGGCCTCATCCCGCTGTTCGCAGTGGAGACACTTGAACCCAAACTGCTCGACGCTCTGCCCGGCTTCAAAGGGCGGCTGGAGTGGATGCTGACCCACCGGCCCGACCTGGCCCGCCTCGTCTCGCGCTGGCACGAACCCGGCGCCGGCGAGCGCCGACTGCTGGCCCTGGTGCGCGGCCACCGCATGAAGCGCCTGCTCAAACGCGCTCTTGACTCGAGCGAGTTCCTGAGCGATTACGGCGTGCGCGCCTTGAGCAAGATTCACGAGCAGACTCCCTACACCCTTCACGTTGACGGCTCCACCTACACCGTCAGCTACGAGCCAGCCGAGTCGCGGAGCGGCCTGTTCGGCGGCAACTCCAACTGGCGCGGCCCGATCTGGTTTCCGGTCAATTATCTGCTCATCGAGTCGATTCAAAAATTTCACCATTACTATGGCGATGATTTTGTTGTCGAGTGTCCCACCGGCTCCGGCCAGTTTCTCACCCTCAAGCAAATCGCCGACGAACTCTCGCGCCGCCTCATTCGCATCTTCACCCGCGACGGCGAGGGCCGGCGCGCCGTGTTCGGCGGGCAGGCGCTCTTCCAGCGCGACCCGCACTGGCGCGACTACCTGCTCTTCTATGAATACTTTCACGGCGACAATGGCGCCGGCATCGGCGCGAGTCACCAGACCGGCTGGACCGGGCTGGTGGCCAAGTTGATTCAACAGCAGGGCGGGCGGCCCGACGAATGACTACTCGACTACTGGACTTCGGACGCGGTATCTGCGGCGATCTCAACATTTCGGCGACGAAAGAGTGGCTGGTGACGAATGGCATCGGCGGCTTTGCCTCGGGCACAGTGGGCGGACTGCTGACCCGAAGGTATCACGGGCTCTTGATCGCCGCCCTCAACCCGCCCCTGGGCCGGACTCTGCTCGTCACCAAACTCGATGAAACCGCCTCTTACGGGGGCCACGACTACCCGCTCTTCGCCAATCGTTGGGCGGGCAACATCGTCAACCCGGAAGGCTTCCGTAACATCGAACGCTTTCATCTCGAAGGCACCACCCCCGTTTGGACATTTGCCCTGGCCGATGCTCTGCTCGAAAAACGACTCTGGATGGGACAAGGCGCAAACACAACTTACATTCAATATCGTTTGCGCCGCGCCACCGGGCCGGCAACTTTGGCCGCCAAGGCCCTCGTCAACTACCGCGACTATCACGGCGTCACTCGCGGCGGCGACCGGGAAATGCTCATGACCTCTGTGCCTCATGGCTTGCGGATGATTGCCTACGACGGGGCGACGCCGTTTTACCTCTTGAGCGACCACGCCGACATCGCGCCAGGCCACGACTGGTACAACAACTTCTCATTGAGCGGCGAACAAGATCGCGGTTTCGACGGCATTGAGGATCACCTTTACGTTGGCGAGTTTCGGGCCACGCTCCAGCCCGGCGAGACTCTCACTCTCGTCGCCAGCACCGAAGCCCGGCCCGGCCTCGACAGCGCCGCCGCGTACGCCCAACGCCAGGAATACGAACAACAACTTTTAGAAGCGGGGCCTGCTCAAACAGAGGCGGCCCAACACCTGTTTCTCGCCGCCGACCAGTTCATTGTCAGCCGCCCCACGCCCGACGACCCTTCGACTTCGCTCAGGATGCAGCTCAGGGCGGGCGGCAAAACCGTCATCGCCGGCTACCCCTGGTTTGGCGATTGGGGCCGCGACACGATGATCAGCCTCCCCGGCCTCACCCTGTCCACCGGCCGCCCCGAAACCGCCCGGAGCATCCTGCGCACCTTCGCCCGTTTTGTGGATCGCGGCATGTTGCCCAATCGTTTTCCTGATGAAGGGGAAACTCCTGAGTACAACACCGTTGATGCGACGTTGTGGTATTTTGAAGCACTTCGGGCTTATGACGAAGCGACAACCGACGATGAACTACTGGGCGAACTCTTCCCGATCTTGAAAGAGATAGTGGACTGGCACGTTCGCGGCACGCGCTACCAGATTCACGTGGACGCCGCCGACGGCTTGCTTTACGCCGGTGAGGCCGGGGTTCAGTTGACATGGATGGACGCCAAAGTGGGCGATTGGGTGGTGACGCCGCGCACCGGCAAGCCGGTGGAGATCAATGCTCTGTGGCACAACGCCCTGCGCGTCATGGCCGGCTTCGCCCGCCGCCTCGACGAGCCGGACATTTATACCGCGATGGCCGATCGCGCTCAAGCAAGCTTCGTCAAATTCTGGTTTGAGATCGGCGGCTACTGCTACGACGTGATTGACGGGCCGGAAGGCGATGATCCTTCTCTGCGCCCCAATCAACTCTTCGCCGCCTCTCTGCCGCACAGCCCGCTGAACGTGAAACAGCAAAAAGCGGTGGTGGACGTGTGCGCCCGCACCTTGCTCACCTCGCACGGCTTGCGCAGTCTCGCCGCCGACCACGCAAATTACATCGGCCACTACGGCGGCGACCAGCGCCAGCGCGACGGGGCCTATCATCAAGGCACAGTCTGGAGTTGGTTGATCGGCCCGTTTGTCTTTGCCCACTTGCGCGTCTACCAGGATCGGACAATGGCGAAATCGTTCCTCGAACCGCTCATTCACCATTTGGACGATCACGGTCTGGGGAGCGTCAGCGAAATTTTCGACGGTGACCCGCCGTTCACTCCACGCGGTTGCATCGCTCAGGCCTGGGGCGTGGCCGAATTGCTGAGAGCGTGGGCGGCAGTGCAACTGCCTCCTACCAAACCCTAAGGGTCTCCAAGACCCTTAGGGTCTGACCTGAGCAAGTAGGCCTGTTGCCATCTCTCCACAGGTTGGGATATACTCCGCTCATCCAATCTGCAACTTCAGGGAGAACAACCTTGCCTTTCATACTCGCCACCTTAGAACAGCGGATGCGCGGAATTTAACGGATCGATCCGTTAAATTCCATACATCCGTTGTTTTTTTATAGGAGCCACCCATGAACATTGACGAGACCACATTTCCAATCATATCCGGCTGGGAAGGGGAATTGATGCGGGCGACCGGCATGTTAGCCGCGCCGGGCGAGCGCCTGTCGGCGTTGAGTATTGCCAAACCAACCTGGTGGAGCGATCAAATGCTGATGGGTCAAGGGTGGACACCGCCGTCCAGTGGGCGACGATACGGCTTGGCCCGTTTCGCTTTTTCGCTTAGAGCCGCCGAGCGCCAGTCGGTGCGTTACGTTGATATGGTCGTGTATTTACATGCCAAAGGAGAAGGCCTGCGCCCCGTCATCTGTGACATGATCCCCAAAGCCGCCAAAGAAGGGCAGGCCGGGATTATGACCGTTGGCATCAGCCCTGACTTCAAATTTACAGCGCCCGAGACTGCCACGGCCACGTTGAGCCTGCCGCAGAGCATTTATACCGTCACTGCCGACGGCATAGGCGAGAACGCCGCCCATTGGGCCTTTGCCGTTCGTTCGGCCACGCCGCTGGCAGGCAGTCAGATCGTGTACGCCCTCGTCGAACTTATGCCGGGCGTGGAAGCCGCCCGCGCCAGCCTGCAACTTGTGGCCGAAATTGAAACCCCCTTCGGCCCGGTGCGCGGCCTGCTCCCCTCCAGTCAGCGCCTGGCGTTGACCTGGGTGTTGGAGTAAGAATTCCACTACAGAGAGCACAGAGTGGTATCCGTATGGAAAATCGCAACCTTCAACTTGCGCCATTGGGTCTGGCCGCCGGCGTCGGCGCAATTCTCCACTTTGTTCTGCTGGCGTTTGAACAACCTCTCATCATCGCAACCTTCATCAACCCACAATCGCCGCCATCCGGTTGGAATAACATTCTTGTGGCTCATCTCGTCATCAATGTAACCGCAGGCGTTTTGTATGCTTTGAGCGCGCGGCCACTGCCTGATCGCAAAAATGCCGCGCTGGCGGCGGGGCGGCGGTTGCTATTGCCAATTCGCTTTGCACGTTGATGGGCACGGTGGTGGTGATGAGCACCGGTCTTTCGGCCCTCACTCGACAATTGACGTCGTCGGCATTGGGTTATGGCTGGCTGATGTCGTCCGTGCTGGCTTTCGCCATCCTCACCGGCTTCCTGGCCGCGCCGCTCGGTATGATCGGCGGCATCATGGTCACAACGATTCGCCGCTACCCGTTTCCGGAAAAGAGCTAAATGACGCAAAGGGCGCAAAGACACCTTTTTCTTTCTTTGCGATCTTCGCGCCTTCGCGGTTCAAGAAAAGAGGCTGTTATGACAAAACCAAAAGTTGCCCCTTACGGCTCCTGGAAATCGCCCATCACCTCCGACTTGATCGTGTCGGAGAACATCGGGCTGGGCCAGCCGACGTTGGACGGCGAAGATATTTACTGGATCGAAATTCGGCCACAAGAGAAGGGACGCTACGTGATCGTGCGGCGGACGCCGGACGGGGCGACCGCCGACGTGAACCCGCCCCCGTTCAACGCCCGCACCCGGGTTCACGAGTATGGCGGGGCCGGTTACATGGTGGCCGATGGCGTCGTGTGCTTCTCCAACTTCGCGGATCAACGGTTGTATCGTTTGGATTGCCGGGGCGTTCAATTGAACGCACCGACCCCCATCACGCCTGAAGGCGAATGGCGCTACGCCGACGCCGTCCCGGATCGCCAGCGCAATCGTTTGATCTGCATCCGTGAAGATCACACTGATCCGAGTCACGAAGCCGTGAACACGGTGGCCGCCGTCTCGCTGGAAACGGGCGAGACGACGGTGCTTGCCTCGGGCAACAACTTTTATTCCTCGCCGCGCCTCAGCCCGGACGGAAACCGCCTGGCGTGGCTCACCTGGAATCACCCGAACATGCCCTGGGATGGCACGGAGTTGTGGGTGGCAGAATTCGACGGTGCTGGCGCGGTCACCGCGCCCCAACAAGTGGCGGGTGGCCCGGCAGAGTCCATCTTTCAGCCGGAGTGGTCGCCGGATGGCGTCTTGCATTTCGTCTCGGATCGCACCAATTGGTGGAATCTGTATCGTTGGCGCTCCGGCATCCTCCCGAAGGTTACAAACCTTCGGGAGGATGTTGAAGCGTTGTGCCCGATGGAGGCCGAGTTCGGCGGGCCGCAGTGGGTGTTTGGCCTATCGCTGTATGCGTTTGCCGGCGGGGCGATTGTGTGCGCTTACGAGAAGAACGGCCATTCGCATCTGGCGAGTCTAGATCCGGGCACGCTGAAGCTGGAGCCGATTGAACTGCCCTATACCGAAATTTGGCGCGTGAAAGCCGGAGGAGGCTTTGTGGTGTTGGGAGTCGGGTCGCCGACAGAGCCTGGCGCCCTGGCGCGGCTCGACCTGGCCACGAAGCAGATCGAAGTTCTGCGCCGCTCCAGCAACCTGACGATTGACTCCGGCTATCTTTCGATCCCGCAGGCGATTGAGTTTCCAACCGAGGGCGGGCTGACGGCGCAGGCGATCTTTTATCCGCCGAAGAATCGCGACTTCGCCGCGCCCGAGGGCGAGAGGCCGCCTCTGCTGGTGATGAGCCACGGCGGCCCGACTGCGGCGACGACGACGGGTTTCAATCTTGAGGTTCAATATTGGACGAGCCGGGGCGTCGCGGTAGTAGACGTGAACTACGGCGGTAGCACGGGCTACGGCCGCGCCTATCGTCAGCGCCTCAACGGCCAGTGGGGAATTGTGGATATGAATGACTGC
>CAYSIV010000177.1:0-13029 GCA_964431175.1 uncultured Anaerolineales bacterium | reverse complement strand
ATTCCATGCCGCAAGTTTACCATCTCATAGCACACAGATTACACATGAGCCAAAATCCACTGTATCCCGCTGATGGAGAATTCTCATGGCCGACGACTCGGTTCAACTCAAACTCCAACTTGACCTCAAAGACGGCGACGCCGAAGAACTGGCAACGCTCACTCAACGGCTTATGGCGGACCTCAAGGAACTGGAAGTGGAGTCGGTTGAACTGGGACGCATGAGCGAGTCGCCTGAGGGCGCAAAAGGGGCGGGCATTGACTGAAGTAAGGGCAAGAAATAAGATCGGCGGTTGCCCGAACAAGAGAATGGACGGTAGTTGCTTTGCACCGCAAGATGTCACCTCTCCGGGGTACAATCCGTCCGAGTAAGATGTTTTTGCTTGACTCTTCTTTCTCCAGGCTATAAAATCCTTTTTGTAAAATAATCTGACGATGGCGGGGGAGAGCTCCCCATTCTTTGGGGACGCCGAAGGGGCAAGGCCAGCACGCGCCACAGGCTGGCCGAAACTCTCAGGCAAAAAGGACCTCGCCGTCGATTCCTCTGGAAAGCCGTCGCTGAAAAGCGCGAGCACCGATGGGGCAAACCCTTGCCCTGAGCGAAGTCGAAGCCCTGAGCAAAGTCGAAGGGCGCTCAGGTGGGGCGAATCTCTCAGGTCCAAGACAGAGGGACGCAAATGGCTTTATGTTGTTTGCGTCCCTTTTTGATTCTTGGGTACGGGCGAAGCATTCGCCTGTTGACTCCAAGAAAGCCGAAAATTACCAGGCGAATGCTTCGCCCCTACAGGAGAAAACCATGAACATTCCATCTGATCTGAAATATACCAAGAACGACGAGTGGGTGCGCGTCGAAGGGGAGGCCGCCACTGCCGGCATCACCGATTACGCCCAGAACCAACTTTCCGACATCGTCTTCGTCGAACTGCCTTCCGTCGGGACAATGCTCAAACAAGGCGAGACGTTCGCCTCGCTTGAGTCTGTTAAGGCCGCCAGCGATGTTTACATGCCCGTCGGCGGCGCCATCACTGCCGTTAATGATGCCCTCTCCGACTCGCCGGAACTGGTTAATCAGGATCCATTTGGCAAGGCGTGGATGGTGAAGTTCAAAGTGGCCGACATGGGCGAGTTGAACGGCCTGATGGACGCAACCGCCTATCGGGCTTATTGCGACGAGCGCGCACACTAATCCTCTAATTCTCCAATCTCTAATTCTCTAACAAATGGAGTTTAGGGAATTGGAGAATAGAGAATTGTTGGAGCATCCTATGTCCTACATCCCTCACACCAACGCCGACCGCAAGGCTATGCTGGCGGCTATCGGCGTCAAAAGCGTCGAAGAACTGTTCGACGACATCCCGGCCAGTGTCCGCTTCCCCGAACTGGATTTGCCGGGGCCGCTCTCCGAGCCGGAGACCTTGCGCGAACTGGGAGAGCTGGCCGAGTCCAACGGCCACACCGGGAACTCGCTCTGCTTTCTCGGCGCAGGGGCCTACAACCACTTCGTCCCATCCGTCGTCAATCACACCATCCTGCGCGGCGAATTCCTCACCGCCTACACACCCTACCAGCCCGAAGTGTCGCAGGGCACTTTGCAAGCCATCTACGAATATCAGTCGATGATTTGCGCCCTGACCGGCATGGAAGTAGCGAACGCCAGCCACTACGACGGCGCGACCTCGCTGGCTGAAGCCGTTATTCTGGCCGTCAATCACTTCAAACTCAAGCGCCGCAAAGTGCTTATGTGCCCACGCGTTCACCCGCAGTACCGGGCGGTGGCGCGCACTTACACTCAGGGCATGGGCCTGACTCTGACCGGCGACGACGAAGCCGACCTGCTGGCGAAAGACCTTCTGCCTCAACTTGACTCGGACACAGCCTTGTTCGTCGTGCAATACCCGAACTTCTTCGGTGGCGTCGAAGACCTCAGGCCGATTGCCGACGCCGTTCACGCCGCTGGAGCGCTGTTGTGCGTCGTCGCCAATCCAATTGCCCTCGGCCTGCTCGCTCCGCCCGGCGCGCTCGGGGCCGACATTGTGGTAGGAGAAGGCCAGCCGCTCGGCGTGCCGCTTTCCTACGGCGGGCCGTATCTGGGCTTCTTTGCCACCAGGAAAGACTACGTGCGCAAGATGGCGGGCCGCCTGGTGGGCGAGACGATGGATGCTAACGGCAAGAAAGGGTATGTGCTCACCCTGGCCACCCGCGAACAGCACATTCGCCGCGACAAGGCCACGTCCAACATCTGCACCAATCAAGGCCTCATGGCGATTGCGGCTACGGTTTACATGTCGGTGATGGGCAAGCAAGGACTGCGCCGGGTATCCGAGGTGTGCTACCACCGCGCCCACTACGCCGCCAGCCGCATCGCCGAGATCGACGGTTACACCGTCCTGCGCGACCAGCCCTTCTTCCACGAGTTTGTCGTCAAGTGCCCGCGCCCGGTGTCTGATATCAACGCCGACCTGTTCAACGAACACGGCATCATCGGCGGCTACGACCTGGGGCAGGACTACGCTCATCTCGACGGGCACATGCTCTTGTGCGTCACCGAGCTGAACACCCCGGATGATATTGAAGAATTAGTGGAAGCATTGGGGCACCTAGCCTGAGGAATACCCAATACAGAATACCGAATACTCAGTAATATTGGGTATTGAGTATTGTGTATTGAGTATTGAAATGATCATGACTGAACCTCTCATCTACGAACTTTCTTCCCCCGGCCGCGCCGGGGTGGCCATGCCCGAACCGGGTGTGCCGCTCGCTTCGCTCGCCGACTTGCCGGCCGGGTTAGTGCGCGACCTGGACACGTTAGACCTGCCCGAAGTGTCGCAGTTGGACGTGGTGCGCCACTTCAATCACCTCTCGATTTTGAATCACTCCATCGATCGCGGCTTTTACCCGCTTGGCTCGTGCACGATGAAGTACAACCCGCGCCTCAACGAAGACACGGCGCGTTTGCCGGGTTTTGCCCTCTCGCACCCACTGCAAGACCCCGGTACGGTGCAGGGCAATCTGGCCCTGATGTATCAACTGCAGGAATGGTTGAAAGAGATCGGCGGGTTTGCGGCGCTAACGTTGCAACCGGCGGCGGGCGCGCACGGCGAGTTCACCGGCATGCTGATGATGCGCGCCTATCATCTGGATCGGGGCGACACGGCTCGCAAGAAGATTCTGATCCCCAACTCGGCCCACGGCACCAACCCGGCCAGCACCACCATGAGCGGCCTCGAGGTGGTGGAACTGCCATCGGACGACCGGGGCAACATTGACCTGGAAGCTTTGCGCCAGGCCTGCGGCCCGGATGTGGTTGGCCTGATGATCACTAACCCCAACACGCTTGGCCTGTTTGAAGAACACATCGAGCAGGTGGTGAAGCTGGTGCATGATTGCGGCGGCCTGGTTTATGGCGACGGGGCCAACATGAACGCCATCGTCGGCGTGGCCCGCCCCGGCGACCTGGGTTTCGACGCGATGCACTACAACTTGCACAAGACTTTCTCCACCCCGCACGGCGGCGGCGGCCCTGGCAGTGGGCCGGTGGGCGTCTCCGAGCGTCTCACAGACTTCCTGCCTGCGCCCCTCATTGGCATTGTCGAAGAAGGCGACGACGAAGAGCCGCCTCTGTACGGCTTCGTCACGCCCAAGAAGTCCATCGGGCGGGTCAAGGCCTTCAACGGCCAGTTTGGCATGCACGTCCGCGCCTATACTTACATCCGCGTTCACGGCGCGTCGGGCTTGCGCGAGAACTCGGAAGCGGCGGTGCTGAATGCGAACTACCTGCTGGTCAAGCTCAAGGGCGCGTACAAGGTGGCCTATGACCGCGTTTGCAAGCACGAGTTCGTGCTGGAGGGCCACTGGGCCGACGCGCCCGACGTTCACGCCCTGGACATCAGCAAGCGCATCATGGATTTGGGGCCATATCATCCCCCAACCAATTACTTCCCTCTCATTGTCAAAGAGGCTCTAATGATTGAGCCGACTGAGACCGAGAGTAAAGAAACGTTGGATGCATTTGCCGACGCTATGCTTAGGATTGCCAAGGAGGCCCATACCACACCGCAGATTTTGAAGGGCGCTCCTCATACAACACCGGTTGGCCGACTCGATGAAGTTAAAGCGGCAAAGGAGCTAGTGCTCTGCTGTAGACCTATTCCAGAATGGGCTGAATGATAGTGAGGCGAGACTGCGATCGTGAGCGACAGATCGCAGTTCTGTTTCGAAAGACAAGGCGGTATTTGGTCATCGATATTGCTGCAGGCAGTTTGCCCATATTGCTCGTTTACGCCGCAAACATGGGAGATCCGACTGATAATACAGCCACTCGCCCAGCCGAAAAGCATTTTGCCCACGGTAACGTAGACGAATGCTGGTGATATGACCGTTCAAATCGGTCAGACGATGTATTGTGTCGCGCATCCAATCAAGGAAGACCGGACTTCCTGAAGAGAATCCACCTTCAAGCGACAAGCACCCTCGGCTTTTCTCCATGCTCCACCAGCCGTCACCATCAAGGTCTCCACGAGCGAAATCCGCAAATACACTGTTGGGGATGTCCAAAGCCGCAATAGTTTTGCTTTTATTCGGCGTCAGGCCTCGTGTTTCCAGGAATTCTCGGTAGGTTGAGTCAGCAAATTCGACAATATACTGGTCTTTAGTTGAAGTGTGCTTGATCATGATGTTTATGTCGTCAAGATTTAGCAAGCGGATGTAATTGTCTATCATTTCTCGATCGGTTGACGCAAAATGCACTGTATTCCTATTCCGATGCAAGTTGCCATCGCTAGCAATGAGGCCAACTACATATGCCAGTTCGGGTGAAGGCCACGAACTCAGGGTTTGGCTTGGCACATAGGAACGAGACTGTCGCCAGCCCAAAGGCTTGAGAGGAATACCGGCCTCATGGATCCGATTCAGAACTGTTTCCGGGGCGCAGTCATACTGCCATGCAATTTCGTCCGGGGAGAGATTTTCGTCCCAATACAATCGACGTAGTTCGTCAGATGGGATTTCGACCCGAAAGTAGTCGGCCCAGGTTCGCATAGGAATGTCATACTCATGTAATCGTCGCCTGATTACTACTGCGCTGACGCCCAACTGCTTGGCAATCTCAACTGACGATAACCCCCGCTTAACATATAGTTCTTCCAGTAAGTTTTTTGGGATGTTCAATCTCTTCATGGAAACATATTCTACATGAATTTCGTTGATCTCACTTGGCCCGGCTCGACGAAGTGCGGGCCGCAAAGGAGCTGGTGTTGTCGGCCAATTCCTGAGTGGGCGGAGTAACCTGATCCAGACCCGAAGGGTCGCTTGCGCGAAAACCCTTCGGGTCTTTATATTTGTCCAAATGTACGATGCTATCACCGCCCCCCTGTGATAAAATCCTCCCAATCTTGTATTCTTTGGGGCGCATCACAGGGGTGAAAGGCGGCTTACCATGTTTAGCAAGACCAAGTTTCTCAGCTTCATCCTCATCGTCACCGCGCTTGTGCTCGCGGGCTGTAAACCGCAGGAACAAGCCACCGATCAAAAAGGCCTGCGCCTGCCCGAAAGCCCGCTGTTGACCTTCCTCGAGCGCAAGTCGGGCCTTATCGCCTACGTTGGCTCAGACGGCAATATCTACACTGTCAACCAAACAGGCAACAGCCCAACCCAAATCACCAATGACGCCGCCGTCGAGGGCGCCACCCAGCGTTTCTATCAGTATCCCACCTGGTCGCCCGACAGTGAGTCGCTCGCCTTCTTCAGCCTTAGCGGCTCCAGCCAGACCGACCTGGAAGCCGCTATCTATGTCGTAGGCAAAGACGGTAAAAACCAAGTTGAAGTCTACAAGGACGACAACGGCAGTCGCCCGGTTTACCTCTCCTGGTCACCCGACTCAGCCAACCTCACCTTCATCGCCACCATTCCCAGCAGTGGCGGCCTGTCGTTCAACATGGTTCCGGCGGCGGGCGGCGATATTCAGGTGCTCGACACTGGTTCGCCTTATTACTGGGATTGGCGGCCCGATGGTTCCGGCATGTTGATTCATTCCGGGGGCGCGCGGACGGACGACCCGCTGGCCCGCCTCGCCTTCCTCAAGCTCGCCGACGGCGTTGTGGAAGACGGCCTCTTGCTCAAACCCGCCACCTTCCAGTCGCCCGCCTTTTCGCCTGACGGCTCTCAACTTCTGCTGGCCGCCGAAAACGATAAAGGCGGGAACGCCCTCATACTCACCGACCTCTCTGGCGAGGTCCAGAATGAATTAGCGACGTTCGAAACGTCTGTTGCCTTTGGCTGGTCGCCCGACGGCAAGAACGTGGCCTTCATCAACAGCAAAGCCTCATCGTTCACGGTTGGCAAGCTGAATCTGGTTGAGGCGAGCGACCCGACCAAAACTATTGAAGTGGATCAGGAAGACATCGTCGCCTTCTACTGGTCGCCCGACAGCCAGAAAGTGGCCTACTTTGTGCCAGTGCAACAAGCCGCCGTCAGCTCGTCAGGGCAGGACAATACTGCGAGCGATGTTCAGCTTTTCTTGAAATTGTATGTTGCCGACGCCCTCACCGGCAAAAGCACTTTGCTGTGGACATTTGTGCCGACACAGGAATTTCTCCAGACCATGCTCTTCTTCGATCAGTATTCGCGCTCGGCCACCATCTGGTCGCCCGACAGCCAGAACCTGGTCGTCCCCATTTACATTCCAGACCAACAAGCCGCCGGGCTCATCCTTGTGCCCGCCTCTGGCAACGTGCAACCGCGCTTTCTGCAACAGGGCACCATGGCCTTCTGGTCGTGGAAGTAGAGAATAGCCTGAATCAAAAGAGCCGCCAGCAGAGATGCTGACGGCTCTTTGCGCTCTAATTCAAAACTCTAACTCAATCCGTCGACGGGGCCGGCTCAAGCTCTTCCAGCTTTGCGGGCTGGCGCTGGTGCTCGGGGAGCAGATTCATCACCATCTCGGGTAAAGCACTGGGGATGCTTTCGCCGCGAGCAATCGCCTCGGATCGAGTAAGCTCTATAATCTCCAGAGCTTCCTTGCCACTCAAATCACTGCGCTCCATCAGCGCATTCGCCAGCGCGTGAACCTCGGCGGCGTGGTCGCGCAGAAGATTCTCCACCTGTGTTTCCAGCATCTGCCAATATTGCTCGGCCTGAGGAGTGTGATCCGTTCGCTCAGGCGCTCCTAGCAGGCCCGCTGAACTGCCAGCGTTAAGTGGCGGGCCGAACATACCGGTGTTGATCAGAATTTGCAAATTGCGGCGGATGCTGGCAAAGTCGCCGCCCACACTGTTGAAATACTCGCCGAAAAAGACTTTCTCGGAAGCGCGTCCGGCGAACGACACCATGATGTTGGCAATGTAACGCCGCAAGGGAACGATGTGCCATTCTTTTGTTTCTACCGGCAGCACATAGCCATAAGCGTCGCCGCGCCGGATGATCGAGACGCGCACGATTCGTTTGTCGGGCATCACGTAATGAGCCACAATGGCATGACCGGCTTCGTGATAGGCTAACACCCGGCGCTGATCCTCTTCCAACTCTTCAATCGGATTCTCAATGCCGAAGTATTGTTCCTGAAAGGCCAGGTCGATGTTGTGCTGAGACACGGCCTTGCGCCCGGCGAAGATGGCAATACGGACAGCATCCTTGGTAATAGCCGACATGATGCGGGCCGGCGTTGCGCCATTGGTATCAGACACGATCGCTTCAAGGTCTACTGTTTCATCGTGGATGATTTTGCTCAAGTAGTAAGCAGTAATTTCCCGTCGGCCTGTCTTGTCGGGGACGTTGACTTCGATGGTCCGGTCGAACCGCCCGGGGCGGGTGAGGGCTGGGTCGAGCACGTCGGGGCGGTTGGTAGAACCCATGTAAAGCACATGCCAACTTCGGGCCGGGAATTTCCGCCCCAGCAGTTGATTGATTTTGCCTTGCAGTTTTTCCCAGCGGGTCAACTCCCCAATGCCGTCCATTTCGTAGAGCAGGCGGGTGAGGGCGCCGCTGCCGCCGCCCATCATCCCCATCATGCCGCCGCCGCCCATCACCCCGCCACGGCTGGCCCCTACGGAGTCAATCTCGTCAATGTAGGCGATGCAGGCGCCATACTCGCGGGCCAGCTTCTTGGCCTTGCCGCAAAAGTAGATCATCTTCATCATGTCTACGCCGAAGAACATGCCCCGGAAGCCGGAGCCTTCCATGGACATGAAGGCGATGCCGGCCTCGCCGGCCATGCACTTGGCTAACATCGTCTTGCCGGTTCCGGGCGGGCCATAGAGCAAAATGCCGTTGATGAAGTTGCCGCCCATCCTTTGAAACTCGGTTCGGTCGGAGAGGAGGGATATCCATTCTTTCACCAGCTTCACCAATTGCTTCTGGCCTTTGTAGTCAGCCAGGGTCAGCGACTTCGGGTCGCCGGGCACGATAACCTCAATTTTGGAACGCGACATGAACCATAGGATGCCGACGAATTGCATGATGCCAATTGTCAGCACCATGAGGATTTGAAAGGCAAAGCCGAAGACGGTTTGTAGGCCGAGTAGATAGAGGTTGAGAGCCTCAGTGCTTATCCACGACAGGGCGATGGCTACCAGGGCGAAACTGCCGATCACCCACGCCCACCAGAACGACCGCACAAAGCGGAACAGCCGGTTGTACCAGCGGTTGCGTTTGGAGAGGAGGTCGTTCTTCCCGGGCTTGGGTCGGCCCGATGGCTCGTCAGGTGGCCTGAGAGGCTTGCCCAGCCAGTTGGTGCGCGGTGCGGGTAGATTACTCATAACAATCTCCAGTCTGGTTACGGCACATAAGTTGAGAAAGTGTAACCGATTTTTTTATGCCCGGCACAGACTCTAACTAATTTCTCATGCCCTCCAGATAGCAAGCCTCGCCCAGGCTGAGCAGATTCACCTGCTCACCCCGCACGCTCAGCCGCGCCACTCCGGTGTTGCCAAAGCGGAATCCTACCGGCTTTTCCGGCGGGATTCCCAGCAGGTGAGCAAGATAGACATTGAGGGTGCCGCCGTGACTGACGACAGCAACCGCCTGATCAAGGTGGGCGGCGAGGATGCTCCCCATCACCTCGGCGGCCCGACCCAGCAGTACAGCCTGGCTTTCGCCGGCAGGCGGCCCGTTCACTCGCCAGTCGTCTCCGCCGTTTTCAGGGAAGCGGTCCCTGGCTTCGTCGCCCGTCAGCCCCGTCCACTCGCCCAGGTGGCGCTCCATCAATCGATCATCGTAGATGAGAGGCGGCTGAACGGCGTGGGAGGCGATTAGGATTTCTGCCGTCTCGCGGGCGCGGGCGAGAGGACTACTGTAGACGGCGTGAAAAGATTCGTCTTTCAAATGCTCGGCCAGCGCTTGCGCCTGCGCCCGGCCCACTTCGTCCAGCGGCGGGTCGGCCTGGCCCTGCATACGGCCCTCGGCGTTCCAGGTGGAGCGGGCGTGGCGGATGAGATAGAGGAGGGTCATTCAAGTTCCAAATCCCAACTTCCAAAATCCCAAAAGTGATGCTCTTGAGATTTTGGAAGTTGGGATTTTGGGTTTTTGGTTATTTTTTCTTGGGGAAGCGGCTCAATACCGTGGCCGCCTCTGGCAGCGTCACCTTCTCGCCCATCTTCAACTCTTTGCGCGGCTTCTCCGGCTTGTCGCTGGCAGATTGAAAGATGAAGAGCGGTGTGCCTTCGGTGGTGTACTTGAGTTCAACGTAGGCCTGACCGGAACGATAGCCTTCGGTATCAATCGAACAGCACGTCACCTCGCCGATGACGCGGCCTTTGTCGTCCACCACCGGGTCACCGTTGTGGGCCATGCGCCCGGATTTTGCGTTGAAGCGGAAGCGGGCCACTTCGCTCTGGCGATTCTTCTCTTGCTCGATAAAGGCTTTGCGCCCGACGAACCAGGGTTTGTGAGTCTTGACGTAGCTCTCAAAGCCAGAGTCGCCCACGCCCAAATCCAGATGCCCGGCCATCTCGTCGCCGTAGAGCGGCAGGCCGGCCTCGGTGCGGAGCGAGTCGCGGCTGGCCAGGCCGCACGGCTTCAGGCCCAGCGGCGTGCCCGCGCTCACCAGCGCGTTCCACAGGCCGACGGCGTTATCAGGGTGGACGAACAGCTCGAAGCCCATTTGCTCGCCGGTGTAGCCGGTGCGGGCGATGATGAGATCGTAGCCACCCACAGTGCCCGGGCAAAGCTCGGTGCGTTTGAGAGCTTTGATGCGTTTGGTTGTTGCCGAGTCTGCGCCGAGGGCGAGAAGAATATCACGCGCTTTGGGGCCTTGCAGGGCGATGTCCACGCGCCTGTCCGCGCCCGACGAGTCGGCCCGCAGGTTGCGAAGCGTGACCCTGTTCCGGCCAGGGGCGGTTGCCCACGGGCGAGTCTCGTCTATCATCACTTCGCCGTTCTTCACCGCATTCACCCACGCCCAGTCTTTGTCGTCATTGCTGGCATTGACGACGATGAGGTAATGCTCGTCAGCCAGCATATAGAAGTAGCAGTCGTCGAGCACGTGGCCGTTCGGGGCCAGGAATTGCGAGTACATGCTGTGGCCGGGCTGGAGCGCGGCCACTTCGTTTGTCGTCACCGCGTCGAGGAAAGCAGGCGCGCCTGCGCCTTTGGCATCCCACACGCCCATGTGACTCACGTCGAACAATCCGGCGGCCTGTCGGGTGGCAAGGTGTTCTTCCAGCACGCCCGAATATTGCACCGGCATCTCCCAGCCCGCAAACGGAACCATACGCCCGTTGAGGGCCTTGTGCGTTTCGTTGAGGCGCGTTTTTTTGACCGGCGTGCCGGTCAGCTCTGGCCATTCAAATTTTGGCAGAGCAGTGCCGTCGCCGCCTCTGAGGCCGATGCAATACGGTTTGGCCGCGCTCACGCCTTCACCTTTGGCCGGGAGTTTATCAACGGTGGCCCCGTCGCGCACAATCATCGGGCCGGGAAGTTTAGCGTAGAGATCGTAAGCGTCGAATATGATGTAGCCATCGGACAGATCGCGCAACCACGTCTTCACCCGGGTGGCCGACTCTGCCGGGACGGTGAGGATGTAGTTGGAGTGGGTCTGAGACCCGCCCGTACCTTTGCCCACGCGGGTGACGGCGCCTTGGCAGTGATGGCTGGAGGTGTGAATCTCGGTTGCCTGACTCTGCCCGTCGCTCAACGCGTAAACGTCATTCGTCGTCGCCCAGTTCAAAAATTCGTCAGCCTGGTCGCCCAGGATTTCGATCTGGGCGTAAGGGCGAGTCTTAGACTCGCCCCTACCGGGCGGCGGCTCGTCAATGTAGTAGAAGTGCGGGTAGCCGTGCGTCGTCGGCGCAAAGTCAATGCCGACCGACTGGGCCAGATCGCGCACTTTGACTTTGACGTCGTTGAGGGCGTCGAAGTCCACTTTGGCCCGAAAGAGATTGCCCTTGCGGCCCGAGTACGAGTAAGGCCGGCAAGCCCGGAGCGCTTGCGAGATCAGTTCGGCGAGCTGATCGATGTGCTCTTCTTTGAAGCCGCGCTGGGTGATCCAGGGTGTGCCGAGGCGCAAGCCAGACGGGTGGAGGGCCGACTTGTCGCCGGGGATGGTGTTGCGGTTGACGACGACCCCGGCGATGTCGAGGATGCGGGCGGCCATGTCACCCATGAGCGGCGTGCCGTCCGGGCCGACAACGGATTTGCAGTCGAGGTTGAACAGGTGCGACTCGGTGCCGCCGAACGGAATCTTGAAGCCGCGCGCCTTCAACTGGTCGGCGAAGCGAACGGCGTTCTTGACGGTTTGCTTTTGCAGTTCCTTGTATTCGGGCGTGGCCGTGAGCTTGAAAGCCAGGGCCAGGCCGACGAAGACATTGACGTGCGGGCCGCCCTGCTCGCCGGGGAACACGGCGCGATCAATTTTCTTAGCCAGCGCCAGGTCGGTGGTGAGGATGCAGGCCCCGCGCGGGCCGTTGAGCGTTTTGTGGGTGGTGAAGCTGGTGACGTGAGCGTAGCCGATGGGCGACGGGTAGACTCCGGCAGAAATCAACCCGGCCACGTGGGCCATGTCGGCCAAAAGGTAGGCCCCCACCGAGTCGGCGATTTCCCGGAAGCGTTTGAAGTCGGCGGCCCAGGGGTACGACGAGTAGCCGACGATGATCATCTTGGGCTTGTGTTCCCTCGCCAGCCGCTCGACTTCATCCATATCAATGCGCTCGGTCTGGGGGTTGATGGTGTAGGGCACGATCTTGTAATACTTGCCACTGCGGTTGACGGGCGAGCCGTGCGAGAGGTGGCCGCCGAAGAGCAGGTTCATGCCCATGACCACGTCGCCGGGGTTGACCAGGGCGTGATAAACGGCGTTGTTGGCCGGGCCGCCAGAGAGGGCCTGCACATTGACGTAGATTTGATCGGCGCTCACGCCGTTGGTGGCGAAGGCTTCGGCACAGCGGCGGCGGGCCAGGGCCTCTACCGTGTCGGCGTACTCCACGCCTTTGTAGTAGCGCGGGTCGGCGTAGCGGCGGTAGTGGCCCAGCCGCGCTTCGTGATCGAGAATTTCGGCCTGGGTCATGAAGCGCGAGTCGTCGTCGGGATAGCCTTCGGCGTACAAATTGTGGAAGCGGGTGCTGAGGGCCTCAAGGACGGCGTTGGGGGCGGTGCTTTCTGAGGCGATGAGGATCAGCTTGCGATACTGGCGCTCGGCTTCGATGTCGGCCAGTTCGGCCAGTTGCGGGTCGAGGTCGCGGAGGGTGCCGCGAAAGAGGTAGTCTGACATGGAGGCTCCTGTGAGGTGGAGATTAGAGATTGGAGATTGGTAAGGGAGATTGTAGGCGGGGGGAGAGGGGTTGTCAACGGATAGAAGTCACGAAAACGTTAAAGGAAAAAGGCAATTGATGATGACCAGGTCTGGAAAGGGCACCTTCGTTCTAACCGACTTCGGATCAATATTTATTCCAAGCACAACAAACATTGGTGGCACCGTGCGCTTGTGGGCTGTGCCCAAGCCGTGAGGCGGGCAGGTGCGGATAGGCGTATAATCTAAGGCAAAGCGGCTGAGTAGCTAACACTTTGCGAAATGCTCATGAAACTGGCACAATTGGTGGTT
>CAYSIV010000176.1:0-13060 GCA_964431175.1 uncultured Anaerolineales bacterium | reverse complement strand
TCGGTTTCGAGATCAAAACGTTCCAGGGGGAAGATGGGAGTCAGGGTTTCAAAGGCCGGGCGGCGTTTGGCAATTTCGGGGTCAACGCCGTTCACCGCCTCCACCCGGATGAGACCGTAATACTTTTCGGACTCCTTCGGGGCGCGCACCTGGCCGATCACCATGTCACCCGTCCTCAGCCCGAAGCGTCTGATCTGCGATTGGCTGACATAAATGTCATCGTCGCCAGGCAGGAAGTGGTCGGAGCGCAGGAAGCCAATGCCGTCGTCAAGTATCTCTAACACGCCGCCGCGCAGTTCGAGGCTCTGCTTCTCGGCCTTGGCGCGAAGCAGGCGGATGATCAGGTCGTCCTTTTTCAGGCGGCTGTAATTGGTGATCTCCCAATCGCGGGCGATGTTGCGCAACTGATCAAGCGTCTTCTTTTCAAGACTGGCAATATCGATTGTATCTTCTTTAGCTGGCATAAGTTGTTCTCGAGGTGTGTTTGAAGAATGGGCGGGGACCTGAACGGGAATCAGCATTGAGGACGCCGGCCATTGTTTGGGCCGGAGTCCCCAATGCTCAATTGAGAAGTGGCGTGCAATTCACTAAAACGGAACCTACTTGAAACTTTGAGGGACAAACAGCGTACGGGGGTGAACGCTGTAACAATTCATCTGGATTGGTTGCGATTGTAGCATCAGGCTGGTCTGGTGTCAATTAGTCAAATGCTACTGCCGAGAACTGCATCAGCTTGTCCAGGCGGTGGCGGGCCACCACCTCGCGCACCGTGCCCGACTTGGAGCGCATGACCAGCGAGTGCGTGCGCGCGCCCGAACCGAAGTATTTCACTCCGTCAAGCAGTTCGCCGTCGGTGATGCCGGTGGCGGCAAAGAAGACATTGTCGCCGGCAACCAGGTCGTCGGTGGCGAATACTTTGTCCAGGTCGTAGCCTTGGGCCTTGCCCCGGTCAACCTCATCCTGGTTGCGTGGGAAGATTTTGCCCTGAATCTCGCCGCCCATCGCCTTGAGGGCGCAGGCTGAGAGCACCCCTTCGGGCGTGCCGCCAATGCCCATCAGCAAATCAATGCCCGAGTCCGGCCAGGACGTCATCAGCGCCCCGGCCACGTCGCCGTCGGTAATCAGGCGAATGCGGGCCCCGGCCGTGCGCACTTCAGCAATCAGGTCGGCGTGGCGGTCGCGATCGAGAATAACGACGGTGAGGTCGTTCACGTCACAGCCTTTGGCGCGAGCCACCGAACGCAGATTGGCAGTTGGCGGCGCTCCGATGTCAATGAGGCCTTTACCTGCCGGGCCGACGGCGATTTTGTTCATATACACAAACGGGCCCGGGTTCCACATGGTGTGCCGATCGGAGATGGCGACGGTGGCGAGCGAGTTGGCGCGGCCTAAGGCCAGGAGGCGGGTGCCGTCAATGGGGTCTACGGCAATGTCCAACTCGGGCGCGCGCCCCGTTCCCAGCCGTTCGCCGTTAAAGAGCATCGGGGCTTCGTCTTTTTCACCCTCGCCGATGACGACGATGCCGTCCATCTCGATTGAGTTGAGGACGAGACGCATGGCGTTGACGGCGGCCCGGTCACCGCCGATTTTGTCGTTGCGGCCCATAAACCGCCCGGCGGCCATGGCCGCCGCCTCGGTCACGCGCACCAGTTCCAGGGCTAAGTTACGTTGGGGTTCTTCGCTTGGATACATTGAAATCTCCTTTAGGAGTTACGCAGTTTGGCAACAGAAGCTTTGGAATTCACCACAGAGACACAGAGACCACTGAGAAAATCTTTGAAAATCTCTGTGAACTCCGTGTCTCTGTGGTTTAACTGCGTAAGTCCTACCTTATTGAAAAAACAGAAGTATGATGAAGTACGAGAGCGGCATGGCGACGATCCACGAGTCGATGCGGTCGAGCAGGCCGCCGTGCGGGCCGAGCAGATTACTGCTGTCTTTGACTCCAACTTGACGTTTGAGCATTGAAATACCCAGATCGCCCAACGTGCCAACCAGCGACACGAACAGGCCGATCACCGCGCCGGACCGAAACCCAACCGCCGACTCCGGCCCGGCCCGGACACTGCCCAGCGCTCCGAAGAGCGCCCCGAAGAACACGCCCCAGACAATGCCGCCGCTGAATCCTTCCCACGTTTTCTTGGGGCTGAGGCGCGGCGACATGCGAGTCTTGCCAAAGCGGCTTCCAATGGTATAAGCGCCCGAGTCGGAGAACCAGATGGCGGGCAGGATGATCATCGTCCACGAGAGGCCGGCGGGCAGAGCGCGCATCAGCGTAAAATAGCCGCCCATCCAACCCAGGTAAACCATACCCGACACGGTGATGGCCCAATCGGTGCCGGAGGCCGGAGCGCCGCGCTCGAAGTCAACCATATGCCAGGTGATGGCCGCTACCAATAAAATTGTCAGCGCCCCGCCGCTCAACAGGGCGGCTTTGGGTTCCAGAGCCGGCCACAACGTTGGCGCCGATTGGGCCAGGGCCAGCAGAAATGTTCCGCCGACAATCAGCGGTAGAGCCGGGCGGTGCCCGCCCCGGCGCATGATCTGCGCGTACTCATAAGCGGCCGGCAGAAAGAAACAGAGCAGGAGGCCGAAGTACCAACCCCCTCCTAGAAAAATACAAGTGATGCCCGGCGGTAGAAGCAGAAGGGCGACGATCAGGCGTTGGCGAAGCATGAAGGAGGAAACGGGCCGGGGCGGTTAGAGGCCGCCGAAGCGGCGATGGCGTTTCGCAAACTCTTCGAGCGCCAGGCGCAGTTGCTCTTTGTCGAAGTCGGGCCAGTACACCGGGGCGATGTAATACTCGGAATACGCGCCTTGCCAGATGAGGAAGTTGCTGACGCGCAGTTCGCCGCTGGTGCGGATGATCAGGTCGGGGTCGGATTGACCGGCAGTGTATAAATGGTTGGCGATCAATTCTTCAGTGACGGCTTCGGGCGGTATGCCTTCGGCGACGATGGCCCGGACGGCTTCCATGATCTCGGTCCGCCCGCCATAGTTGAAAGCGATGTTGAGGACCAGGCGGTTGTTGCCGCTGGTCAGCTTGATGGCCTGACGCACTTTGTCGGCAAAAGCTGGCTTGAGCCCTTCCAGCTTCCCGATGTGGCGCAGTTGCACCCCGTTGCGGTTCAGCTCAGCCAATTCGCGGTCAATGACTTCCTCGAAGATCATCATTAGCC
Organism: uncultured Anaerolineales bacterium; assembly: GCA_964431175.1. GTDB lineage: Bacteria > Chloroflexota > Anaerolineae > Anaerolineales > VGOW01 > VGOW01. The sequence goes on along the minus strand of CAYSIV010000176.1, from coordinate 9,881 downwards.
CGCTGACTTCTTCGGCCGGGCGGCGCCAGTTTTCGGTGGAGAAGGCGTAGATGGTGAGGGTGCGCACGCCGAGCTCGACACAAGCTTCGATCACCCGGCGCAGGTTGTCGGTTCCGGCTTTGTGCCCGGCTTGCCGGGGCAGGCCGCGTTGTTTGGCCCAGCGCCCGTTGCCGTCCATGATAATGGCGATGTGAGGCGGGGCGTTTTCAGGAAGAGGTTTGTTTTTGTCGGCCATTAAATCTGTTTGATCTCTTCTTCTTTTTTCTTCCCCGTCACCTCAATGGCCTCAACGTATTTGTCGGTGAGCTTTTGCAGTCCGTCCTCGCCGCGTTTCAAGTCGTCCTCCGAGATGAGCTTCTCTTTCTCGAAATCGCGCAGGTCGTTATGCACATCGCGGCGCACGTTACGGACGGCCACCCGTGCTTCTTCGAGGCGGTGGTGCACGACCTTGGTTAAATCGCGGCGGCGTTCTTCGGTGAGCGGCGGGATGGACAGCCGGATGAGTTTGCCATCGTTGGAAGGGTTGAGTCCCAGGTCCGAGGCCAGGATTGCCTTCTCGATGGTTTTGATGAAGGTGGCGTCGAAGGGTTTGATGGTGAGCAAGCGCGGCTCGGGGGCGGAGATGGTGGCGAGTTGCATCAGAGGCGTGGGAGTGCCGTAATACTCTACCGGCAGCTTTTCGACCAGCGCCGGCGAGGCGCGCCCGGTGCGGACGGTAGCCAGCGACTCTTCCAACGACTTGAGCGCGCCTTTCATGCGATCTTCAGCTTCATGCAGGGCATCTTTGATCATAGTCTCTCCAGATTGTTGAGTGAAAGAGTGGAATTTAGTACACGCTATAGCATAACGCAAAAGATGAGTTTTTGCGAGACGTAACCCGCGCCGTGTGCACGCAAAGGTTGTCAGAATATAACCCGGCTCACGCTCCCGCCGGATTTGTAATCCGGCGGTTTGGCGGCGGATTACAAATCCGCCGCGAGCATCCTGACATGTTTTGCGTGCACACCCCGCGCCCAGAGAGCCTTTCCAAAATCATGATGAGCAGGTCAAGAGCAGGTTTTGGGCCTGGTCAAGGTGAGCGGCGAAGCATTACCGAGCTTTAGGCAAGTTGCAAGTAGTTAATCTTGAGTAAACAAGGCAACCCTGCCTCTTGTTCACGGCAGACGTTTCGCCATCGCCGCCGCCTGAGCCGCCAGGTCGTCACGGCCCTGTGTACCCCACCACCACGAGTAGGTGCCCATCTCGCTCCTGGCTTCGGGGATGTCGCTCAACAAAGCCGTGGCCTGATCAAGTTCGCCTTGCCAGGCATAAGCATAACCCAAAACTTTACGCATGCCGCGATGAGTTGGATCAGCTTGATAGACGGTTTCCCAGCGGGAAATCGCCTCTGTTTCATTGCCCTGCTTTGTAGCAATCAGCCCCAGGCGATAGTTGGCCGTAAAGTTATCCGGAGTTAATTGCAATGCCTGGTTGAATAACGCCTCGGCGGGCGCAAACTCGGCAAGATCAAAGTCGCTTTGCCAGCGAACCTTCTCCGGCCAACCAGCCAATTCCACCCGGGCCATCTCCACCGCCCCCAGGTTGGCATACCAGGCTGCAAGCGCTTGCTGGCGAAACGGGACGAACAATCCGGCCAGGGCCGCCAGCGCGCCAACTGCAACGGCAATCTTCAGCCAGGGCCGGAGCGCAGTAGACGGTTTGGATTCAGTGGCGGCGACCCCGAAGCCGGGAAGCACGAAGAGCAACAGCGTCGGCCAGCCGCTGTGAAACGGGTCTTCGACCAGGCAGTAGACAGTCATCACAATCAAACCCGCTAGCGCCGCCCAACGCGCGCCGTCGTCTTTTGCGGGCCGCGTCGCCAACAACCAAAAACTGCTGATGAAGATTCCGGCCAGAGCCAGCAGGCCAAACACGCCTTGCTCGATCAGGGTGTCCAAAAAGAGATTGGAACTGTGCGGTATGAAGAGCCAGGGAATGACGAGGATGTAACGCGAGAACAGTCCGGGGAATGACCCGAGGCCGCCGCCGGTGAAGGGGAAGTCTGTTACCAGCTTCACCACTTGCGAGAGAACTTCCAGTCGGTTGCCGGGCGCGGTCACTTTGATCACCAGGCCGGGAAACAGCGCCGCGAAGACGATTGCGCCGATGGCGGCGAACCCGAGAGTCAGGATGAAGGCTAATCGCTGCCGTTTTCCGGCAAAACGACTCAAACGCCACAACAACCACACGCCAAAGGCAACGCCCAGCCCCAGCAGTGCGCCGCGCTTCGAGGCAAAAACAAAACCGGCCAGCGAAACCGCGCCGGAAACAATGGCCAGCGCGGCGAGCGCCCTGCGTCGCTCTTTCCACGCCCAGAGGCCGAAGGCGATGTTGAGCGGGATGAACATGGCAATGACGCCGCCGAAAACGTGCGGGTCTAAATTGCCGATTCGCAAAACGCGAGTGAGGGAGAAAATGCCAGCCAGCAAAGCCACGCCCGCGCTCAACACGCCAGCCGTCGGCCACACCCTCTCTCGTGGTTGGCTTGCCATCTCATAATAGATCGCCACTGCGACGACGAGAAACCAGAACTTGGCCCAGGCAACTTCGCGATCATAAGCCGCCCACACGCCGACAGCGGCGGTGAGGAGAAAGAGGGCCACAAAGAAGTTGAGCGGAGTTCGTCTAAATGGGAGGTGCTTCATTTGAGGATAGCGCAACCGAAACCAGCCAACGTCATCTAGCGGTTTTGGGCAAATGGATTCATTAATAGACTCTATTGGAAATAGCGGCCTTCGACCGGCTCAGGCCGCGGATGACCGGCTCAGGCCGCGCGCTGAGCCTGTCGAAGCGCGCACTGGCTTATTTTGAATAGAGTCCAATGAGTTGCGGGAGCGGTCCCTGTTACAGACCGCTCCCGCAAAAAACAGATGCGAGGAGATTAGTGGCTGGCGTCGCCTGTTGACCAGCGCAGGTGTTGCAAGCCTACGTCGAGAGCGGTCTTCATCGTCGAAGCATCCGACAGCAACATCTTGAGGTAGGTCATGATCGGGCCGGGGCGGAAAGCCCACTCGCGGAAGGCGCGCTTCTGCCAGTAGAGCAAACGCTCGGCGGGTAGGCCGGGGTAGTCGAGCACCGTGCCCCTGTCCATGTCCACCTGCTCCCAGCGCGTACCGGGGCGGAACCAGCCTTCCTTCACCACTTCAAAGAAGAAGGGCGTTCCAGGATACGGCGCGGCTACGTGAAAGAGGGCGATGTCCAATGGCAGTTTCTTGGCAAAGTCGATCGTCTGCCGGATGGTAGATTCGGTCTCGGTGGGCGGGGCGATGATAAAATAGCCCCAGTTCATAATGCCGGCCTGCTTGGCCCAACGCAGGGCGCGCTCGGCCTTGTCGGGGTAAGCGCCTTTGCGGGCATGCTTGAGGATCTGTTCACTGCCGCTCTCAATACCCCACGAGATCAACTTACAGCCGGCCTTGCCCATCAACAGCAACATTTCTTCATCTACGTAATCCACCCGGCTGTTGCTGGTGAAGGTGATGTTGATCTTCTGATCGATCATCATCTGGCACATCGCCATCACCTGCTCCCGGCTCACCGTGAACAAGTCGGCGTACATGTGGATATGATTGATGCCGAGCTTCTTGAGCACCCACATCTCTTCCAGGATTTTCTCCGGTGAGCGCAGGCGAACGCTGTATTGATAGCTGACGTGCTTAATGCAATAAGTGCAACCGGCGGTACAACCCCGGCTGGTCACCATGAAGGTGAACGGTCCGTTGATCATCGGCATCCGGTATTTGTCCAGCGGCAACAAATGATGCATCGGGATCGGCAAGTCGTCCAGATCTTTGATAAAGGGTCTGGGTAGATTGACCACCACTTCGTCATTGCGCCGCCAAGCCAGGCCCTTGAGGCCTTCCAGGAGCACCTTGCCATCTTCGGTCATCGAGGGCCGGTAAGCCGGATCGTGCTCGTCAATCATTTTCCGGATCAGCGCGTCACGCTGGTCAAATTTGTTGTCGAGGTGATCGAGCAAATCGCGGATGGTCAGGTCGGGTTCGCCGATGAGGACGAAATCGAGCGCCGGGTAAGCCGCCAGCGTTTCGCGCGGCATGGGCGTGACGTGCGTGCCAAAGGCGATGGTTTTCGCCCCGCGCGCTTTGGCTAGAAAACAGCCATACATATCGTTTTGTAGAGTCGGCGCGGTGCATTGCGTCAGGTAATAGCGCGGCTTGTATTTGTCGAGCAGTTCTTCAAATTCACTCCAACCCATGCGCTCGGCATTCGCATCAATGATCTTAAGCGAGTAGACCGGATGCAGCAGGGCAGCCATTTGCGCCAACGACACTTGCGGCCAGACCATGTTTTCGCGAGTACGGCGGCCAACCCGGTGCTGGGTGCGAATCCACAGCCCCCCATCCGGAGTCGGCGGATTCACCAACAAAATGTCCACCATCTCTTTAGAGCGTGGGGCCGCCAACAATCCCTGATGAACAATGTCGTCAACATTCGGGAAGTCCGCCATCTTCACATTTGCAATGCGGCGGGTTCCCAGATTTTTCCAGTCAGTGTTTCGTTCTTCAGTGCTCATGTTATGCTCCTTTAAACTCATAGTTAGACTGTGCCCATGTCTTTCTTCGTCAACACCTCGCGCTGGCTAAGTTCTTCTAGCACCCGTAAAAGTATCCAGTAAATCACCAATTGTACGCCGACGAGAATCATCATGGCACTGCCAAGCAGATACAACCACAGTCGGGCGATTTCCCAACCACTAATACCCAGCGTCAGGGCGACGCCCCCCACAACTAAACCGGCGGCCGCGCTCACCAACCCGGCCCAGCCAAAGTGGCGGTCTATTGATTGGGCAAAGATGGGGCGGCCAAACAGGCCCTGTCGAATCGGTTTCTTGTAAAAGAGGGACACTAAATAATTGAAGGTAACGCCGAGGGCGAAGATACTGACGCCAATGACGCCGGCAATCATGCCGCTGACCAGCAAGGCCAAACTGCGCGGGCCCAGGGTCGTGTCGCCGGAGAGGCGGTTCATCACCAGCCAGACTATTGTGAGCAGGGCGGCAGCCATGCCTGCCAGGCCAACGAAACCCAGAATGCGAACCGGATTGTATGAGAGCGCTGTCCACACGATAGATTGCAGGAACATCGTGCCGTCATGCACCACGCTGAGTTTGGAACGGCCCAGGCGCTCGCTGTAGGGAATCGGCACTTCGGCTACTTTGATGTTTTCGTGAATAGCGCGGGTGCTCATCACGGGCGTAAGGTTGAGCCCGTCTGGCAGAGGATAGATGCGCTCTAACGCCTCGCGCTTGAAGACTCTCATGCCGCTCGCGCTGTCGGTCACGCGCTGATGGCTGATCAGGCTGAGCAGAGTGGCAAAGAAGAAGTTGCCGACGCGGCGGGTGATAGGCATTTTGCTTTCGGCTCCGGCCATGCGCGAGCCAATGACCAGATCAGCGCCGTTCATGGCCACCGTGCACAACTTGGGGAAGTATTCGGGCGGGTAGGTGCCGTCGGCGTCGAGGAAGCCAATCAACTCGCCTTTGGCCGCGTTGAAACCAGTTTTGAGAGCCGCGCCATAGCCGCGATTTTTAGGGTGGCTGATCAGGCGCACGCCCTCGATGCCAGCCGCGATCTCGGCCGTCCTGTCGCGTGATCCGTCATTGACAACCAACAACTCAAACTCATTCACGCCGACTTTCGCCAGATCGTCCTGGACTGCCAAAACGCGTTTTGCAATTTCGGCAATACCATCTTCTTCATTATATGCGGGAATAACCACTGACAATGTACTCATTCATACCCTTCCTGCTTTTCAAAATAAACGACACGATCTGGCTTTGAAGCCATCGTGTTCTCGATAGATTTAATGGGCCGGGCCGGGATGCCGCCGACGACGGTGTGAGGCAGCACATCCTTAGTGACCACTGCCCCGGCGGCTACGACCGCCCCCTTGCCAACGCGTACCCCGTCGGTGATCACCGCGCCAGCGCCCAGCCAAACATCATCTTCAATTACAATACCTTCGGCCGTGATGCCTTGCTCGACAAAGGGGCGGTCAGGCTCATCAAAAACGTGGTTGACGGCGATGATCTGGGTGAAAGGCGAAGTGTAGACCCGGTCGCCAATCGTCACTCCACCCTGGCCGCGAATGACGGTGTATTCGCCGATGAGACAGTTTTGCCCGACTTTAATCCCGGCGTTTGGCAAACCGCGGAAGTTATAAACATGCAGGACTGCCCCATGCATCACAATTGTTCCGGCTCCAAGCTCGATGCCGTTGGGGCAAGCGTGTAAATACGTTCCCTGATCCAGATAGACACCGTGACCCAGTTTGATGTTGCTGGCAAAGCGCAGTCGCACATTGTTCTCAATCGCCGCCCAGCCATCCATCTTCAAAATCAACCGGTAGAGAAAGGCTCGCAAGCCCAGGCCAATAATGGCGGGAACCCAACCGGCGGTGGCATAGAGCGCCTGCTCTAAAATGTAACGCCCCGGCCCGGCGGCCTGACGGCTAAGATACAATTGTAAACCCTTGATCATCCACGCTCCGCCATTCCGATCTTCTCCAGAGAAGACACATCGGCCAAATCACGCTCAAATTTAATCTTCAAACGTTTGCTCAGCCGGGCGATTAGAAGCACGCTTTCTGCTCAATCAGGGGTGCATCCCTTTTCACCGAGACCGCTCGCCCGTCCAAAATCTCCAGTAACACTCGCACCCGTTCACAGCCGGGCAACCGGGCGTCGAAGACTGCTTCGTAGCCGGCAAACGGGCCGTTCTGAATGGCGGCCAGGTCGCAGGCCAGTTGTTCATAGGCGTCGCCAGTGGCAAATGCGAGTTCAATCACTCTTTGCCGCAGGGCTTCAACCAGGGCATCGGGCACCGGCATAGGCCTGCCGCCAAAACATACCAGTCCATTAGTATGTGGCATATACTTGAAAAATGATAGATCTGTTGACTCTGGATCAGCCTGCACAAACAGGTAGTCTGGAAAATAAGGTTTGATTTCTTTTGCTTGGGGAGGGATCGTTTGCACTTTCAGACAGGGGTAAAACGCCTCGATCTTGTTCGCTCTCATCTGTTGCCAAGCAACTTCTTCTTTATTAGGTTTGGTATGCAATGCGTACCAGCATCTCGCCATTCATTTACCTCAGTCATGGGCGAACACAGCCGCCCATTCCGAATTCAAGGCTTCCAAGGTCGGAGAACCTGGGCCGACAACCACCTTGCACATCAACCCGCACACCGGGCACACCTGGGTGACAAAACTGCTGTCGCTATCGGACAGTTGCAAAGTGAACTGGTCACTGCTGCACAGCGGGCACTGGCTGGAGGGGCCGTGGTTCAGGTCCGGCTCGCGAAGAACTATCGTGGTCATGGGTCGTCTACCTTGAATATTATTAAAAGCAACTGTTTCGCGGAAAGAAGCTTCGGCGGCGCCCACTACGACTGCCGCGGCAGTTTGGTTTCGCGATACAAACTCCCTGGTTGCCATTTCAGCGCATCAAAGCTTCGTTCAGTGACGATGAAACGCAAGTGGCCCTTTTCTACAATCAGGCGCACTTCGCCAAACTCGCCTACCACAGACAGCGCTTCGTCTATCATCGCGATCTGAGACGGGCGCAGGAACTGGAGTAACGACGACATCTCATCATTTCGACTGCGCATTGAGTTTCTCGAAAGTTCTTTTTCCATTATTTTCTCCGCTGGCAAATAAAATCTTCTTCGCGGGATTTTCCACCTCTGCGAAGAAGCGCCAGTCATCCTTTCAGTTGTTATGGTTTCGATGTTACTGCCAAGTGTCTTCTGCCTAAGGTGAACATGGGGTGTTTGGAACTATCAACAACCTCTCGCTGGCACCTGCGCTTACCATACTTGGAACACACCTGGACTGATAATGCCTTGGATATAAAGTAAAATAGCCGCGCCAAAGATTGGTCAAAATATAGTCAATGTTCCTGAGGATAATTCTGTAAGCGGAGTCAAGCCCAATTTGGTGAGACGAGGGTACTAAAAAGTCGCACAAGAGGTGGTCAGCAGAAAAGGGCGCTCACGACCTGAAGCGAGCTTAAGCCGTTTCTGCCCCAAAGCAATATAATAGCGTCACTGCCAGCCAGTTTTGGCAGTCAGATCTGGAGAGCTATGACACCGGTAAAAGTGCTCATTATCGATCCTGATGCTAATGTTCTCGAAACTGCAAAGTCTCACTTGACCCGCGGCGGGTTTGAGGCCGCTGGCGCTCAAAGCGGCAAAGAGGGAATCGCGTTGTTTCTCGAAAGCTCGCCCCAGGCAATTATTTTGCGGGATATGATGCCCGACTTGAGTGGCTGGGATACCGCCCACCGCATTCGCGAAATGAGCGACATTCCGATCCTGTTTATCTCAGAGCGCCGGGACAGGATCTCGATGGAACGGGCGTTGAGTCTGGGTGACGATTACATGCCCCAACCCTGGAACTGGGAGCGGCTATTAGCCAAACTCACAGCGCTGTTGAAGCGATACTCGGCGGAGCACAAAAGCGCCCTGCTTTATGACGACGGTTATTTGACGGTAGACCTGGCTCGCCGCCACGTGAGCAAAGGCGGGGTGGCCATTTCTCTGACCGACACCGAGTTCAAGTTGTTGAGCTACTTCGTCCGAAAAGCCAATCAAGTGTTGAAGTATGACGAACTAATCGTCTACATTCTGGGCCACTCCTACACCAAAGCCAAATCGCATGTGAGCCGGTACGTTGGCTACCTGCGGAAGAAGATAGAAGATAACCCGGCCCGCCCCGCCTATTTCTGCACCGAGCGCGGTGTGGGCTACTCCTTCAAGCCCCGTCCATCAATTACCCAGAATGCTGAGTAAAAAAACGCGAAGCCCGCTGGATGCGGGCTTCGCGTTCATGATTGCGCTTGCCAAGAGTTAGCTTCAGTCAAACATCAAAGCGTAGCCAACGCCATGTTCATTAACCAGCCACTGCGGGTTGTTGGGATTCTGCTCTATCTTCTTGCGGAGCGAAAGCATAAACTGCTTGAGGGTGCTCTTGCTCACACAGCTATCCTGTCCCCAGACGGCTTCCAGAATCATCGAGTGCGTCAGAACACGGCCCCGATTGCGAGCAAAGTAGTAGAGTAGATCGAATTCGGTTTTGGTTAGCTTCACTTCTTGTTGGCGAATAATGACCCGATGTCGTGATGGGTCGATTACCAGATCGCCGTTGCTCAATGTTATCTGCCCGTCATCCTCGGTTGTCGCCGGCACGCGGCGAATGCAGGCATGAAGCCGGGCCAACAATTCGCGCGAGTCGTAAGGTTTGATCACATAATCGTCGGCTCCCAACTCGAATGCTCGCGTAATGTCGTCGGTCTGGCTTTTGGCTGAGACGATCAAGATGGGAGTATCCGACAATTCTCGAAGGCGCTGGCTGGTGGTGTAGCCGTCCATCCCCGGCATCATGATGTCGAGCAAAATGGCATCCGGATGATGATTGAACGTGGCCCGTAAAGCTTCCAGGCCGGAGTTTGCCGCAACGACCTGCATTCCAGCCCGCTCGAGGATCAACTTCAACAAATCGACATGCTCTTGGCTGTCATCAACGACAAGCACCTTGATTAGAGGTTTAGAACTGATATTCATTCAGTGGCCTAAGAATTTCACAAAAAGATGATTAAGACAAATGACCGACACTTTCCCCAGTGGCGTTATGTTACTGTTGCAATAGTAGACTCACTCACCAGGATTGTCAAGGCCACTTTGACCAAATTTTGACCAAACTCTAGTACGGGGGTATAAGCGGTTTTCACCTCCTTCACCATATTTCTCACTTTTACCATCACCCCACCAGGTCAAAACATCGGTAGTGTCCCTGTAAACGGTGAAGGCATAAGTTCTTAGTTG
>CAYSIV010000175.1:0-13099 GCA_964431175.1 uncultured Anaerolineales bacterium | reverse complement strand
CTGCTGACTCTGTGCCAGGCCCGACCACTGCCCCTGCCTTTGCGGGCGTAGCGGGAGATGGCGCGACAGAAGATTTCGGCTCGCTAAAGTACCCATACCCCGCCGTGGTCTTCGCCCCTGCGCCCAATTCGCTCAGGCCGCCCTTAAGCCAGTCCACGGCCAACGCCTGCAACCGCTTGGCTTCAACATTCCACTCCCCGCGCCAGCCCACCGCAAAACAAAACGGCGTACCCGCTTCCACCGTCAAGAAAGTCACGGGGATTGGGTTTTGCCAGTTCGTTGGCGGCTGAACCCCTTTATCCCGGTAATAGTCGGGGTAGTGAGGATTCATAATATCTACCACCAACGCCGGGGGTTTTTCTGGCAGGGCATCAAAGAAAATCGCGCCCCCGGCTTGAGCCGCATCATCCGTCTCACCCTTTTGTGGCGCGCGACCAAACACCACTATGAAATCTGGCGGCGCGTCTGTATCATCGGAATCTTGCATATCAAGCGCCAAACGCGCATAAGCACGGGCTACACCCTTCACACTGCTACCAGGCAAAATGGGGAAACCGTAGCGGTGAAAGGTGAAGCCAACTTCCAGTGCGCCCTTGCGCCCTAGCCCGGTCACAAACCGCCAATCAGTTTTAGCTGTGAATGGTTCTGCATGGGCAACCGTGGTAAGCGCCCGCCAACGTTGTACCCAACCAGTGAGCAAGGCTTTGTCGGCTTGCTTGGCGGCTCTCACAATATCTTTCAGCGCCTGCTGTTTCTCATCACCGCTTTCCCTCTCAATCATCGGCGTATAGCGCTCAAAGAGCAGACTCGCGTTTTGCGTGTGATTGGGTTGTCTTTTGAATGTCTGAAATGCCTGGTCGGTTTGGTGAGGAATAGGGTATGGCATATTTCAATCCCTCAACTCAGCTTCAGCAAACCGCTTCAACCATGCCAAAAACGCCATTGCCTCGGAAGTGGCGCGACGGTATTCATCAGTGCTAGCTGACTTAATCACCCATTCTAGTAGCGGCGTTTTTTCGGCTGGCTTAATTCGTGGCATGACCCAAGCCGAAACATCATCTATCAATTGCTTGTAATGAGCTTCTGTCGGCTTTTTGCCTTTGGCATTCCAAAATGCCAGTGCTTGTCCTAGCCCGTTAATTTGAATATCCGCCATCGCGCCTTTGGCGGCTTGGCAGTATTCTTTCTTTTTGTTACTGACTGCCTTGACACGCTCCCACGCCGCATTCGCGCGCTTTTGTTCTAGTGAACGTTGCTGGCTCATGGTTATTGGCCTCCCGCCACATTGAGCAACACCCAGCCCTGCCCGGTGGTTTCATCACCGCCCAATTGTACATGGCTGAGATTCAGTTCGATAAATTTCGCCAATACTTGTTCCGCCGACAAATCCACGCCCTCTTTGCGTGAGGGTGTCGCCATCAGCGGCGCATACAGTAACGAATCGATAGGTAAGTGCTCGCTGGTGAACAGGGCCCCAGTTTCAACCGTTTTCTTCACCGGGTCTAACTTGATGTGCGTTTGTACCTCGGTGGCGTACAGGGCAAAATCGCGGAAGGCATCTTCATGCAAGACACACAGTTTTGTTTTCAGTGCTTCTTTCCAGTAGGTGTAGCCCTCTTTAGGTAGCGTATGGTCAGCCAACCATGCCCCCACCTTGCCCACCGTGTCATTTTCCACTACCGTGAAACTAAACTCTTCGAGCACTACATCCGTTTCCACCATCAACGGCGATTTGGGGTTGACCAAAGCGCTTTGTTTGTCGGGCGCTGTCAGTTCTAGCAAACCAGTCACATCCAAGCCCGCCAATTGGGCGGTGCGGCGGAACCGCGCCAACGCATCGGCGCTAGTGGCGTAGGCAAACACACCAGCCAATGACCGCACCGGGAACAACAACAATCGCGCATCGCCCACCAACAATGCCCCAGCATATTCCGAAGCATTGGTTTGCGGGCCAAACAACGCCAGCAGGTCATCCGATTTCTCACCCCACGCTCCACGCGCTTGAGCGCGCAAGCAGCCTTTCAGGCCGCCGGCTTGCACCATGGGGTAACCCGTAGTGCGTTCGCGCTGAATGGGCAAATCCACCGCGCCCAGCCCGCGTCCACTCCCAGCATGCAAGGGCGTTTCCACAGTAATAAACAGTAATTGACTTTTCTGGATCATGACTCAAACTCCTTGAATGAGAAGGCGACCAAGACCGATGTCTGCGCCCTCGTCAGTGAGGGTCTCGGTTTTTAGCGTCGTCGCGCCATTAGTTTCAAAAAAGTAGACTGCCCCAGCAGGCAGGTAACGTTTGGCGGGTTTATGCGCCTCGGCATCTTTTCGGCTACGGCGGAATTTAGCCCAATCGAATCCACCCAGGCTTTGGTAACGTCCGAAGGCGGCGCTGACCAACGTCACCGCCCCATCGAAGAACCGTGACCAATCGCCATTTTCGGGTTGCCAACCGCCCTTGAAGAAGGTCGGCGTGATAAAACAAACGGCAAATCGCTTGGGCAAAGGATTGGGGAGTATCGGCCAACTCAGGTTATCAACGGTTTCATAGGTTGCCGCGTGCGCCTCACCGCCCAGCCGCAAAAAGCCGTCTTTCCATCCAGCCAGCGTAAAGCCTTCTGCTTCTACCAATAGCCCCACATTTTTCTCAGGTCGGATGAACTCGGCTTCGTACAGTTGGCCTTCTTCAACCGTCCGCTTTTTACTATTGAGTTCAATTCCAAAGCGTGGCTCACGGATAAACAAGTCGTGCGTGGCTTTGCCTTTAACCGCGTTACCGTTCCAGAAATCCCCCCATTCTGTCAGGCTCAACCAATCACCAAAACCGTGATGTTTGACAGCCTCGGTCTCCTCCGGCCACAGCAGTTGGGGCAATTGGGAACTGCTCTGCACGCCGGAACGGGGCAAGTCGGGTTTCAGACAAACCCAACCTTTGTCTTTATTCGGCGCGGCATTGGCTGGCACAGGCAGATAAACTTCCATCTTCCTGTCTTTACACTCGGCCACAAACGTGCCGCGCACTTTGAAGCCGCGCAGATCGTCACGCGTGCCAACGTGCGTTTCAATGGCATCCTGATCTTTCACGTTAACGCCTGTCACCACCAATTCGTGCGACCGGAGCGCGCCCTGAATGGTGGATGGGAACGGTGGGAACATACTTTCGGCGCGATACCCGCCGCCCGCGTCAAAGGGCTTGCCATCGCGGAACATCCAAACATCCACCGCCTGCAAAAACAATGTTCGCATATCATTCACCGCCTTTCACCGCTTGATTCAGGAAGCGGGCCAAAATCAGCCAACGTGCCAACTCGCGGAAGCCCACCTGACGCTTGTCGTCGCTGGTCGTGTATTCGCTTTCCTTATCTTCGGGCAAAGCCTTGTCTAATGTATTTGACCAGTCTAGCCATTCTTGGGCGCGTGCTTCGACAGGTGGGGCTTCTGCTTGTTCCCAGTGCCGCGCCAGCAAACGCTTGATCAAAGCCTTCCGTGCCTGTTCATCGGGTAACATGGCGGTCAGGTCGGCCTCCCGCACCAACTCGTAGGGCAAGCGTGTAGATAAACCCTTGCTGAAATCTTTGCGCGCTTGTTGAACAAGCGCCACTGTATTAGCCCATGGGCTACGCACCCGCAGTTCTTCGCCACTACGCTTAAGCCAGTGAATGCAGACCGTACCAGACTGACCCTTATGTCGGTTGACGGCTTTAGCTCCACGCTCGGCTTCGCGGGCGGCGCGAAGCGCGGCGCTGAGGGGAAAGCGATGGTGTACTATGGCAATGCCTGCTGAGGCAGAGCAGGCTTTGCCATTGGCTTTTACTGTTGCGAACATATTTGCCCATTCGGCCACACACTCCAAAGCCGTATCAATAGGCAGAAGCGCCAGAACATCATCGCCACCGGCATAAATCACTTGGCCGGATTGATTCGTCATATCATCACGCACTTGACGAGCAAATTCGCTCAAGTCTTGGCTAAATTGCTTGTGCTGATCAACCGTCTGGCAAGCATCTACCGCCGCGCCCATGTTGTCGCCGTCCAACACCACAATGGCGTAATAGGTTGGCGGGCGGCCTGATTTTTTATACAACTCTGCGAGTGTTCCCTGGGCGGCGTCCAATTTGAGCGTGTCAATCGTAGTTAGCCTATAATCGCTCTTCAAGCGTTCTTTGGTCAGGGATTCTTCGTACAGCAAGTCGGCGTCTAGCCCTTCCAGCCAACCGTCGTTGCCCCAAAACTGGGGTTTGCCCAACAGGGCGCTTATGCTTCGAGCATGGTTGGTAAGCAATTTTGCGTTGGCTCGTTTTAAGTAAGCGCTGGCCGCTACATCGTTGGCTGAGTCAAACCCTTTTCGGGTGCCACCCATCCAAACGTAAAACCGCTTGACTACGCCGATAGCATCCAAACGTTCATTGTCGCGCAAACGCACATCGTCATTCTGGTCAAACCGCTTGAATACTTGTTGCCAGTAGTCTTTGGCGTTCAATCCGGTTGTACGGAGAGCCGAACGCGCCCCGCTGAGCGAATCCTTCAAGCCGTCTTCTTCTGCCGGGCCAAAGAAGCGGGTGCGTTTGGCCGCATCCAGCGCTTTGCGTGCTTGTTCGTAAGAAACGCGATAATCAGTTCCCAACTCTGCCGCGCCCCAATAAAATTCCCATTGGTTAGCAATTTGCCTATTCCAAATTCGATTCCATTCGGCATCCGGGCGCAGTTTGCCCTCCGCATTTTTGCGCGCCGCCTGCGCCATCATTTCCCACTCTCGGCGTAAAGCGACTTCAACGGCTTCGGCGACCACCTTCACTTGGTCCGTCGCCACCACGGCCACTAACACATTCGGCGCGTCATTCTGGTCGTTGCCTTGCGGGTAAATTACATTCTCGCCCAACGCCAAACGCATTGCCTGAGCCAAGCGAGCTAAAATCTCGCTCCCTGCTGATAAATCAGCCACTCGCCGCGCCTCAGTGATAAAGCCCTGAATAGGTGAGAAACTGACGATGAGGATTGAGTTAGGCATAGGGGACCTCAATCACCTTCAAACCCACATCCGCTAAAGAACTATGCTTTAAGTTATCTTTGCCAGTAATGAATTGTGTGATAAGGACATCATCAGGCACAGAACCATAAGTGTCATTTTTGTGCCGGTCTTTTGGCTTAAGCCGTAACCTCTCACTCTCTGGTAGAAACTGTGACTTGAACCAAAGCAGAACAAGGACAACCTTTTGGTTAGCCAATAAAACCGGGCGAACCCAGAGCGGAGATGAACGTCGATCAGAATGCTCACTTTGTAAGGTGGCTTGTTCACCGTTTAAGGAGCGATAGTAGTAAGGGATAGGCAAGCCAAAAGCCGCCCGTTTGACGGATTGAGTCATGTTTTGGCCTGAAGTCAGTGAGCTTTTGATTGTTGCATAATCTGGCGGGCGAAGAGCGCGAAAAGCCTGATAAATGCGCCCAAACTCATCAAGAGCATTCACCCCATCGGTGTATTCGTGGTCAATCACCCAAATTTTGCAAGTAGACGCTTCAAGCACATCAAAAGCGGGGGTGTGGGCGACCTTAGCGGTAGGTAGGTCATCGCCAATAATTTGTCGCATCGTGTCAAGCCCGTTTTTGTATTCACTTGCGAGTTGTTGAGGATTTTGAGCCTTAACAATCAGTGGGAGCTGTTGCGTTAATTCGCCAACTTCTGTTTCCTCTAACGATTTCACGCTGAACGCTCCAATGCCACGATGGGTTCTGGTGCCAACGCCACCAAAATGCGATAGTAACCAGAAAGCCGCATAGGCACGCTTGAAAGCCATCTCACCTATTTGAGTGTTGCGGCGCAACGACATAACCAGATCAAATTCACCTTGTAATCCGCTTCGTTCGTTATCCTGCCCTGTCTTTCGAGCAGAAAACAACAAATATGCTAAACCCGATTTGTTATAGCGTTTGCCATCAGGGGTTGCCTCGCAGAGTTTCGAGTAACCGATTGGCATCACTTGGCGATAACCACCTAACCGCACATTCACCGCTGACGCGCTACCCGCTTCATCCGCCGCACTGCCGAATACATCGCTTTCGAGTTCATATAAGCGTTGCGTGTTTTGGTCGCCAATCACACCGCCCAAGGCGGCCCGTAACCAGTAGCGCAATGCGCCTCGGAAGGCAGGCGGGCGCAGTTCAGGCATACCACGTGGGTCGGCTCCAGCCATAAATAAGGGAGTAACGGTTTGTAATCGGACTCTGAGTTGATTCATTGTGATCACCTTTCGCTAAATTACTATAGCAAGTAATTCTACCCCCGTCATGCGTACTTTCCCTCAATTTACCCTTTCAAGGTGTAGTACAAACCCAAAAGCGCCACCAACTGCGCCCGACTGATGGCGGGCAAACCCCAATGGGCGCGCGCCACCCTGTAAGCGTCGCCCAAATGCCTTTCCACCGTGCGCGGCGACAGCGACAGCCGCTCGGCAATTTCAGCGTCGCCCAGCCCTTCCCGAACCAGCAGTTCCACAACGGGCCGTTGGGCAGGCGATAGTGACCCCAACACGAAAGTTCGGGCTAACTCCAGCGACTCTTGCAAGCGCAGACTGCGCTGGCGCTCAACCGCCGCGAACGGATCGTCAATCTGGCTCAAGTCTGTCAGCACCGGCGAGACAGCGCTCCAGAGGATCACGGGGATTTCTACCAGAGTCGGCGCTTCACCCGCCCCGGCGTGCATCCGCTTCTCTTCCAGCAACTTGCCATAGGAGACCAGGTGCCACAACTTGTCGCCTTCGTCGAACAACATCTGGGCAACCGCCATGCCAAAAACCGACATGGTCTTTCGGCCACCGGCCAGCGAAAAATGAACGCGCCGCCCGGCAAGTTTTTCGGCCCGGACGGCGCGATAGATGGCCGTAAAGGCGGCTTCGGCCCCCTCCGCCGAGTCGACATCAGCCAGTGGCCCATGATGGGTTCGCAGTTCAACTGTTGCGAATTCCAGCGCCGCCGGGTAGCAGCCAGAAGCAAACTCTGTTCGCAACCTTTCCAGCGCCGACTGGATTGGCCCACCGGGAGCGGTGGTGTGAATCACGACAACATGAGTGATTGGCTCACCTTTGTTCAAGAGCAAGTCAAGTGACAGCGTGATGACTTGAGCCTCGCTCCCCAATGTGGCGATGAAAGTGGTGGGTGAAGGTTTGGCCAAGTTTCCCCCGGCTCTCCCGTTTTTGACGAGATTTATGGGTGTCACCCTGAGCGAAGCGAAGGGTCTCTGGCTGGTTGCGCCGAGATTCTTCGCTTCGCTCAGAATGACAGGGGCGCTTTCCCGCTAAAGCCGGAAGAGCCGTTTGCTTCAAGTCAGGCGCGTCGGGTATAGCGGCTGTTGATTTAGCCGTGAGCAGGATTCTATTCGGATTAGAGTAAAGCGCAAATCTTAGACAATTCGTGAAAATTAGCGCGAAGCGATTCGTGGCCGAATTCCCGCCAAAGCCGGCAGAACCCAAACACTCTCTAAGAAACGCCGGGCGGCAAGGAGGCGTCTCCAACGCCCTCCTGTTCCAGGTAGGGCACCTCGATAATGACAATACCCTTCTTCTGCAAGAGTGCGAAACGCAGCCAGAGTGCCGTCTGCGAATGAAGCAAATTGTGCCACCAGTGTTTCGGCACAAACTGAGGCACGACAATCGTCAGCCTTTCGTTTAGCCGCAGTTGATCACCCAGGCCGTCAATATAGGCCAGGAACGGTTCCAAAAAAGCCCGGTAAGGCGAGTCAATGATCACCAGCCTTACGCCATCACCCCACCATTCCCACAAATGGCGCAGCTTTTGGGCCTCAGTTGAATCTACGGATATATACACAGCGGTGATGTCGGCGGAAAGTGAGCGGGCGTAGTCTATGGCCACTAAGGCGCCACGATGAACGCCGCTGATGGGCACAATCACCCGATGCCGTTGAGTACGGCGTGGCATACCGAAGTTATTCAGCGACAGCCCTTTCGCCAGATTGAGGTAATGAGAATGGATGGCGAAGAAAACAGCCACGACCGCCGGCAAGAGGATGACGATAATCCAGGCGCCATCCCTGAATTTGGTGATGGCAAAGATGAGGGTCACCACTGCCGTACAAATCGCGCCGAAGCCGTTAATCGCCAATTTCCATTTCCACCCCCGGCCACTATCCAAAACCGAGGGGATGCCGGGCGCCGACTGTCCAGGCGCGAGATGTCCGACCTTCCACCAACGCGCCGCCATACCCGCCTGCGAGAGAGTGAAAGAGATGAAGACGCCCACCGCCCACAACGGGATGAGGGCCGTCACGCTGGCCTTGAAGGCGAAGATAAGCAGACCGGCAATAAACGTCAGGGCAACGACACCATATGAAAAAACCAGGCGGCTGCCGCGGTAGGTGAAATATCGCGGCAGAAAACCTTCATTAGCGATGATGGCCGTCAAGCGCGGAAAGTCGGCGAAGGCGGTGTTGGTGGCCAGGATTAGAATGATCGTCGTCGAGGCAATCGTCGCCAAATAGAGCGGCCCGCGCCCGGCGAAGACGGTGCGCGCCAGCTGTGAGATGACGGTCTCAGCTTCAGACGGCACGACGCCGATCTTGCCAATCAGGAACGTAATGCCCACGAAGAGTACGCCCAAAGTGGCAGACATCCAGATCATCGTCTGACTGGCGTTGCGGGCGCGTGGTTCTTTGAACGCAGTGACCCCGTCGGAGATGCACTCGACACCGGTCAGGGCCGTTGTCCCGTTGGAAAATGCTCGCAACAGCAGGAAGAGTGTCACCGGTTGGGCGGCCCGAATCGTCTCTAACAGGGGTGGATCGGCAACCACCCCAAGAGTCCCGGTCAGGTAACGGAAAAATCCCACCGCTACGGCCAGCACCGTCATGCCCAAAAAGAAGTAGGTGGGCAGGGCAAAGAGCGCGCCGGCTTCTTTTACGCCGCGCAAGTTAGCGACCATGATAACCACCAGCACGCTGATAGACAACAGCACCCGATAGGGAAACAATATCGGATAGGCCGAGATAATCTGGGCCACACCGGACGATGTTACTACCGCGGCGAGCAGGATGTAGTCGGTCAGCAACGCCGCCCCGGCTACCTGAGCCGGCAGCACACCCAGATTGTCGCGCGTTACGATGTAAGCCCCGCCACCGTTCGGATACGCGCGAACGGTTTGCTGGTAAGAGATGGTGACGATCGCCAACAACACGGTGATGATCAGCGAAATCGGAAAGGCGTAATGAAAGGCCTGGGTTCCCGCGGCGGCCAGGATGACTAATGTCTCTTGCGGAGCATAGGCAATGGAGGACAGCGCATCCGCGCCGAAGACTGCCAACCCGACCGTTTTACTAATGGTCTGATGCGGAGCATCCATCGTTGACATGGGCCGGCCTATCAGCCAGGTGCGCCACGAGGGGCGTGGCTTATACTTTGAAACCTGTTCAAGAATGTTTGATTCTTCTGTCGCAACGGGGGGGTCAGAGTGAGCCATGATATCAATTCAGATTTTTGAAAAAACTGAAATCAATTCGTGTCATTCGCGCGAAGCGATTCGTGGTAGAGAAGGCAGTTTCTCGTTAAACCCAATAGAGCCCGAATTCACTACGATAGCGAAGGATGGCGCATCGGCCCTGTTTCTTATTTCAAGCGCGATCCGCCTCTACAGCCCGGCTTGGCAATTTTTGCGAATTATCTGATGGGTGCCATGCTTGTCAGGTAACGCCGCAGTTACAAACCGCTCCCACGACTTTGAGAAAATCTTCCCAGGGCCAGCGCCCGCACCTGGGCCATTAGCTCCTCGCGGCTATGCTCGCCCTTTTGCAGAACTTGTTCAACGTATCCGGCAAGTTGCAATCGATCCTCAGCCGTCAAATCTTTCGCCGTCACTACTACCACCGGGATCTCCCGCCATCGCGCTTCTTGCCGCAGGGCGGCGATAAACTGAAAGCCATCCATCTCCGGCATCATCAAATCCAGCAGGATCAGGGCCGGCGTGTGGCCGGCCATCCAGGCTAGCGCGTCACGGCCATTGTCGGCCTCGGCTGTCTGGCAGCCCTCCCGCTCCAACATGCGCCGGGTCACGTCACGCGTTGAGAGATCATCTTCCACGATTAACACCGGGCCGACGGCAGGGCCGGCGCGGTAGCGCCTGAGCACCGCCAGCAACTGCTCACGATTAATCGGCTTCATCAAATAATCGGCCGCGCCTAGCGCATAGCCGCGATTCTTATCATTCACAAACGTCATCATCACCACCGGCACCTCGGCCAGAGCCGGGTCGGCCTTGAGAGCAGCCAGCAGTTGCCAGCCGTCAACGCCGGGCAAAAGCACGTCGAGGGTGATCACCCTGGGGCGCAGTTCTCGCGCCAGCCGCAACCCCTCGACCCCGTCAGAGGCCGCCGCCACCTGAAACCCCTCTTTGCTCAAAAAGCGTCGCATCAGATCGTGAACCGCTGGATCATCGTCGATGACCAGCACCGTCGCCGCGCCACTCGCGCTCACTTCAGGTGTCGGCTCTGCCGGGGCCGCCACTCCCGTATGATCAACGGCCGCCGCCGGGAGGCGGATGGTGAACGTGGCGCCCTGGCCGGCTTCGCTGGCGACGGTCACATCGCCACCCATCATCCGGCAGAAGTGGCGGGTGATGACCAGCCCTAGCCCGGTGCCGCCGAATTTGTGGGTGGTGGAAACGTCGGCCTGAACAAAAGCCTGGAAGAGCCGGCTCACCTGCTCGGGCGTCAGGCCAATGCCGGTGTCGCTGACGCGGAAGATGATGTCATTTGTCGCTTCATGAGTCACTTCCAGAGTGATACTTCCGTTCTCCGTAAACTTGTTGGCATTGCTCAACAGGTTGAAGAGCGACTGGCGGACTTTTGTCTCATCGGCGTACATCTGGCCGAGTTCGGGGGCCAGGCGAATGAGCAGAACATTGTCCTTCTTTTCAACCAGCGGCTCAATCGTCATCACCACCTCGTGAATCAGGCCAGCGATGTCAAATGTCTCCAGGTATAACTGCATTTTGCCGGCCTCAATTTTGGAGAGGTCGAGAATGTCGTTGATGAGGCCCAGCAAGTGCTTGCCGGCGGCGCGAACCTTTTGCAGATCGGGGATGAAGCTTTCCTGCTCCAGGTCCAGCGCTTCTTCTTCGAGCATTTCGCTATAGCCAATGATGGCGTTCAGGGGTGTGCGTAATTCGTGGCTCATGTTGGCCAGAAAGGCGCTTTTGGCTTTGTTGGCGGCGTCGGCGACGGCGCGGGCGTTTTGCGCCTCGGCGGTTGCTCGGGCAAGTTCGGCGGTGCGCTGGGCCACGCGGTGCTCCAACGTTTGATGGAGGCGGGCGCTGTCCACCGCGCTGGCGATCTGATTGCCAACCGTGATCAGCAGGGGAATGATCGAATTTGGAATCGGGCGGCCCGTCCGGGCATTATCCACCACCAACACCCCCACCGGTTTACCTTTGGTGATTAACGGCACGCCCACAAACGCCGTCGCCCCAAACGCTTCGAACGAGGCGCGGGGCGCCGGGCTGAACCCTTGCGACACGTCGGTGATCTGCGCCGGCTGACCCTGGCGGGCGATCTGGGCCAACAACGAGTCGCCACTCAGCGGCAGTTCCAATTCGGCCGGCAACGTCATCATCTCTGGCCCGCCGCCAATGGAGCGCGCTTTGTTCAGAACCTGGCGATCTTCGTCTACCAGGGCGAGCAGGGCGCGATCAAAACTCAAGTGGGTGGTGACAGCGCGCAAACTCTTGTCCAGCACGTCGTCGAGATCAAGAGGCGCGCCCAGCGCCAGGCCAATCTCGTGCAAGGCGGTCACTTCCGCCACCTTCTGCTCGAGGGCCGCGTTGGAAAGTTGCAGGTTGGCGTTGGCGGCCTGCAAGGCGTCGAACTGCTCTTCGGATTTTTCGCGCTGTTCCTGCAGAAGGCGTTCGCGCTGTTCGCCTTCGTCAGTATTGAGTCCCGCCCGCGTGGCCGCCCAGGCGCCAACGGCCGGCAAGAGGGCGATCAGCGCCACCCACTCCCAGCCCGGCCAGCGGAGCAAGGCATAAGCCAGCAGGGCAACCGAGGCGGCGAGTCCGAGCCATCGGTTAAACCAGCCGCGCCGCTCCGGCGCTTGCCACGAAAATTCCCACTCGCAACATTCATCGCCTTGTAAAATGCAACGCAATTCCCGAATCTGTGCCGGCGGCAGGTTTGAATGATTTACGGGGATGGTGCTGAAGATGCCCTGAATGAATTGACAACTAATGTTGATGAAGGCCGGATATAACGCTTCCGGCAGTTGTTGGCGTTCTTTGGTGAAATACCACTGCACCACCGCCGAGTTGCGGGTCACCCGTCCGATCCGCATATCGGTGTCGGCGGCTTTGGCGGTGAAGCGCGGCAGTAAGTTGTAGACCTGGTACAGCGGCAAGGGCCGGGCCAGGGAGAGCAGAGACGGCGAAATGCTCTGGGTGCCGCGGTTGAAATCGTAGCGCGGGTCGCCCGCATACTCGCGGCAAATCTCATTGAGGAACACGTCGAACTCCACCGAGTAGTTGTTGCCCTCCTGCATCAGGTAGTCGAGGGTCACGTGATAGTGCGGATCGGGGATGGCCTTGTTGAGGCGGTCGATGACTTCAGCGATGGCGGCATTTTGCGCCGCTTCAACCCGGCTGGCGCGCTCCGTCTCGCTAAGATTGGCCGGCAGGGTTTGGACCAGGCGCTGGCCCGCGCGCCGGCGGGTATAGTCAAGCGCGGCTTTGATGAGCGAGCCCTGGGTGCGCTTGATGGGCTTGCCATTTTCGTTATAGCCAAAGGGCCGCCCCACCATGTTTTGCGGGAGCTTGAAGCCCTTGAGGTCAAACAGCAGTTCATTTTGTGGTATTGGCCGAGGGGGAGCCATAGCCGGATTATATAGTGCGTTGAGCGATAAACGGGTCAGCGAATCGACACTTTTTGATAATAATTGAGCGTGTAACTGAAACGGTTTGGCAATCACCAGCGGGTACTGGCCGAGGCCAGCGAATGGGGTGTATTTCAGTTCAGTAGCAGCCCAATAAAATACGCTTCTGCCGGATTGCCAAATCCGGCAGTTCGCGGCGGATTTGGCAATCCGCCGCGAGCAGAAAAAAAGTTCGCCACCAAAGTGAA
>CAYSIV010000174.1:0-13118 GCA_964431175.1 uncultured Anaerolineales bacterium | reverse complement strand
TAGCCCGCGTCCTTAAGCGAAGCACCCTTTAGGGCGCGGGCCCCTTCGGGCAACCGCGAGGACGCGGTTGGGGAGCGTCATAATGTTGTTCCCGATAAGGTCTAGCGAGCGATAGTCACGGCGAATACACCAGCACCCGCCCCTCGTTCTCAATTGCGCCCGCACGCGATGAGCCGCCAAGCAAATAGAGGCGGTTATCTACGGCGGCCACAGCCAGCCCGTGCAACGCAAACGGCATGTCGGGCGCAAATGCCCAGGTTTGGGTTTGTGGGTCGAGGACTTCCACGGCGGCCAGCGTTTCATTGCCGTTCATCACAATTTCCCCGCCAGACACCACAATTTGATCCCGAACGACCGCCGCGCCAAAGCCACTGTGGGGGCGGAGCAAGGGCGGGCCAACCCGCCAGGCATCGCTCGCCGGATCATAAATCTCAACCGAGGTGAGTTCGCCGGCTCCGGCCCAGCGCCCGCCGATGGCGTAGAGCTCGCCGCCCAACGCGGCGGCGGCCAGATGCTCGCGCGGCTGGCCAAGCGGCGCGAGTGAGCGCCAACTATCCGCAACCGGATCGTATTCAAGCAAGGCTTGCTCGCTACCCGCGCCGCCGACAATGTAAATCTTCCCGTTTAAAGGAATGGCGACACCGGAGAGCCGCGCTTCAGGCATGGATGCGGCTTCACTCCAAGCGGCGGCGACAGGATCGTAAACGAAGGTGGTGGCAGTGGCGTCCTGCGATCCGGCGGCGGCTCCACCGAAGATGTAAATTTTGTTGTCGGCGGCGGCGGCCATGAGGTGATGTCGCCCGGCCGGGAGTGGCGCGAGATCCAGCCACAACTCGGCCCCCGGATCGTAAACCTGAAAGACGGTCTCACCGCCGAAACCGCCGGGAATGTAAATGAGTCCGTTGAGCACGGCGGCGGGCATTTCGGAACGCGCCGGCAACTGCGCCGCGCCGCCCGACCACGCGCCATGAAGCAAATCGGGCGGGGGAGCGCCGAACGCTTCATAAACAGGTTTGCCAACGGTATCTGCCGGGAGCGAGAGACCGAGGACGTAAGCGGCGGTGGCGGCAGTGGCGGTGGTGGTGACGGGCGAAGTGATGAGATGATCGACGAGCACATTCGGCCCGGCAACGATCCAGGGAATGGTCATATCCTCAGGAATGTTGGAGCCGTGAATGGCGCCGTGGCCGCCGTGATCGGCGGTGAGAATGACGGTGGTGTTTTCGGGCAGGGCTTCAAGGATGCGGCCCACGGCGGTGTCAGTGTTGGAGATTTCGAGGAGATAGGTTTCCGACATCCAGCCGGTGGAGTGGCCGAAGAAGTCAATATTGGGCAAGTGGATGAACATCAAATCGAAATCGTTTTGAATCTCGACGATGGCTTTGTCGGCCACATCGCGGTCGCCGCTGGTGGCGTAAACATATGAGTCGACTGAGCCGGGCGCGTTGAGTTGTTTGAGTTTTTCTTTGCCAACGACCATCACGGTGCGCAAGCCGGCGTCGTGGGCGCTTGAGAAAATAGTGGGCGCCGCAATCGTGCCCCGGCCCGGCAGGTTGTCGTTCCAGGTGATGCCGTGGCCTTCGGGGGTGTAGCCGGTGAGCATTGAAGCATGTGCAGGCAGAGTGACCGGCGGGAAAATCGTCTGCGCGCTCCAGGTGTAAGCGCCGCGCTTGGCCAGGTCGAAGATGTGAGGCGCATTAGCCTGAAGAAGCGCATCAGGGCGCAGGCCGTCAATAGAGATGATGACCACTTTGGGCGACGGCGTTGGGGTCGGGGTGACCGTCGGTGAGAGTGTGGGAGAGGCAATGGGTGTAAAAGTGGCAGTCGGCGGCAGCGTGGCTGCCGCCGGCGGCAACGGGGTAGCCGATGACGGCGGAGGAAGTGGAGTGACCGGGTCGGCGCAACCAGCCAGCAGAATCATAAGGCAGATGAAAAGTCTTCGCATGGCGGGAGTCTAGCACATTGCGGCAGGGGCGAAGCCTGCCACAATGTGCTGTGTAAGTTCACCAACTTACTGATCCGAAGGCTTCGCCCGTGACTTGAAACTTGAGGCTCTGCTGGGTTTAACGGAAAGCCAGAAATCTTTGCCACGAATCGCTTCGCGCGAATTGACACGAATTTTTGAAACAAATTGGCTCTTCCGGGTTTAACGGGAAACGCTCGGCGCGGATTGCCAAATCCGCGCCCTTGCCGCCGGATTTGGCAACGCGAAGCGGAGCGGGAGCAGAGTGTCCAATAATCCCGCCAAAGCCGGGAGAGTCAAACTTGACAACCGCCCTAAAGCGGGATAAAAGATGAGGCTATGCGTATCATTCAGATTCGTGACTATACATTGATCTTCATCGGCGCGAGCCTGCAGGCGGTGTGCTTCGCTCTGTTCCTGGTGCCAGGCAAGCTTGCGCCGGGCGGGCTAAGCGGGGCGGCGCAAATCGTCAACAGCTTCACCGGCTGGCCCATTGGCACAATGGTGCTGATCGCCAACATTCCCTTGTTCATTGCCGGTTGGAAGTTCCTGGGCGGGCGGCGGTTCCTGGCTCGAACGGTTTTTGCGTCGATTGTTTTCTCGGTTGTGTTAGACGGATTGTCATTGGTTCTGCCACAAAACGGGGTGACAACCGACCCGGTGCTAAACGCGCTCTATGGCGCTCTGCTGGGCGGCCTCGGCGGCGGGCTGGTGATTCGGATGCAGGGCACGAGCGGCGGCACCGAAATTCTGGCCCGGTTGGTGTCTCGGCGCTACGGCATCCCGCTCTCGCAAAGCTATATGTACACCGATGCGGTCGTGGTCTTTCTCTCCGGGCTGGTGTTCAGTTGGGGCCACGCCTTGTATGCGCTGATCGCGTTATACGTTTGGGGCGTTGTCACCGACTTCGTGGTTGAAGGCCAGGGCGTGGTGCGCACCGCCATCATTGTCACCGATCAGGCTGAGGCAGTATCGGCGCAAATCATGGCCGACCTGCAACGCGGGGTGACAGCCTGGGCCGGCAAAGGCATGTATTCCGGGCAAGGCAAGCAAATTCTGTTTTGCGTTGTCAGCCGATCCGAACTCTCGCAACTCAAGATCATTATCCACGAATCAGACCCGGATGCGTTTGTGGTGATCGGGCAGGCCCACGAAGCATTAGGGGAAGGATTCAAGGCATTGGCAGAGGAGGCCAGGAAATGAGCGGAACCCAGAGCATCAAACAGTGGCGGTACGACCGGTTGACGTGGCCGGAGATGAAAGAGGTGATTGCCCGCCGGCCTCAGCCGGTGGTGGCGGTGCCAATCGGGGCCGTCGAAGATCACGGCCCGCAAACGCCGCTTTCAACCGACAACGACATTCTGGAGGGCGTGCTGGCCGAGTGCGGGCGGCGAGCCGAGGGCGATCTGCTAGTGTTGCCAACGATTCCGTTCGGGCTGGATGAGCACCACATGGACTTCCCCGGCACGATTGCCATAGACATCGAGACCACCCTGGCTTATCTCTCGCAAGTGGCGAACTCGGTGGCCCGGCACGGCTTCACCCACATTTTGATCGTCAATGGACATGGCTCGAATCAATCTATCTGTGATTTGGCGGCGCGGAAGTGCGTGCTGGCCACCGGCGTAATCTGCGCCGCAACGACGGTCAATGCCGCCGTCAACCCGGCGCTGGTGGCCGACGTTTTGGATGCGGAACGCAAGGGCGGCTTTGGCAGCGTGGGCCACGCCTGTGAGTACGAGACGGCGATGATGCTTCACTTGCAACCCGAATTGGTGCAAATGGACAAAGCCTATCGCGACATCGGCCAACTCAAGCTCAAATACTTCAACTGGGATTATCCAGAGCCGAGCGTGTACTCCTGGCAGGACTGGTGGAGCCGGTTCTCGAAAGAGGGGATTTGCGGGGACGCCTCGGCGGCGACCCCGGAGTTCGGCAAGCGGATGTTTGAGCTGACGGCGGAGCGGTTTGTCGAGATGGCGCGCGAGTTTCAAAAGATCGAAATCAGGCCGAGAGTTGACCACCATTGAGAGTTAGAGCAGGGAGTTAGATAGGAGCATTCGTGAGAGCGGGTTGTACCCGCGACTGAAGTGGTTGAAAGCCCCAGACAGTATCGCGGCTACAAGCCGCTCCCACAAAACTCTCAGTAAGGAGGTTGCACCCTGCTTTCAAGGTGCTATAATCCCAACACTTTAATTCTCTCAGGAGGAGAAACCCATGAAAAAGCTTTATCTCATCACCAACCTACTGGTCCTCACCGCGCTCGTGCTGACCGCCTGCGGCGGCGCGGCCACCACCGAGGCCCCCAAGGACCTGTTGGGCGAGATCACAGCCCGCGGCACGTTGGTCGTCTCGACCGACCCAAACTACGCGCCACAGAGCGTCGCCAAGCCAAACGGCCAGCGCACCGCCGGCACCAAGTGCGCCAGCGACCAGCTCACCCCCGGTGAACTGGAAGGCTTCGACATTGACGTGGCCCTTGAACTGGGCAAGCGCCTCGGCGTAGAGACCTGCTTTACTACCCCTAGTTGGGATGTCATCACCGCCGGCAGCTGGGCCGACAAGTGGGACATCAGCGTTGGCTCAATGACGATCACGACCGGCCGCCAGGAAGTATTGAGCTTCACCACGCCCTACTACTACACCCCGGCTCAATTCGCTGCCGCCGCCGATTCGGGTATTACCACGCTCGACGACCTCAAAGGCAAGGTCATTTGCGTTGGCGTCGCCACCACCTATGAATCGTATCTCAACAAGAAGTTCGACGATCTCGGCCTGCCCGAATCCAGCATCTACGCCCAACCGCCGGAAGGCGTTACGGTGGTGCCGCTGACCAGCGACCAGGACTGCGCCCAGGCTATCGGGGCAGGCCGAACCGAATTTCTGGCCTATCTAACCTCGGACACGGTTGTGAATCAGAACATTGCCAGCGGTGTGCCGGTCGTCAAAGTCGGGGCGCCCGTGTACTCTGAGGACTTATCGGTTGCGATTGACAAGTCCCACAAGCTTGACCCGAGCACCCTGGTGAGCAAGCTTGACGAGGCGGTCAAAGCGATGCACGCCGACGGCACGCTGACCAAGCTCTCCACCCAGTGGTTCGGCGCCGATCTATCCCAGGCGCCCTAAATCTCATTTTCAATCATGTGGAAGCGGCCTCGAGGCCGCTTCCACTCTTTTAGGCTATGGCTACTGTCACTTCCACCGTCCCGCCAGCCATCACTGGCAAAACGCAAGCACAGTTGATTCAGGAACTACAGCAACGCACCCGGCGCAATTTCACCTTAAACGTCACGGCTTCGTGGGTGGTGATGCTGGTGATTTTGCTGTTCTTGTTCAGCGGGCTGACGTTGGTGTCCGGCCCTGCCGGAACACAAGTGTTAATTTCAAACTGGGTTGAATCCGGCGGCAAGAAGCAAAAGGTGGCTGAAACGTTATTGACATTGCCGATTTCTCTGCCCGGCGAGTTTTCGTATTCGGCCATTACCCTCGACTGGAGCTTCGTCAGTCGAAACGCTCGATTTATCAGCGCCGGTGTTTGGCAGACCATTGGCATTTCGGCGCTTTCAATTTTGTTCGCCACCTTGCTGGCGCTGTTGGCGGCGCTGGGGCGGCTCTCGAAAGCCCCGCCCATTTACGCGCTCTCGACGTTCTACGTCTCGCTCATTCGCGGCACGCCCCTCTATTTGCAGGTGATCTTCTTCTTCCTCGCCCTGCCCCAACTCGGCATCAACCTTTCTGGCTTATGGGCCGGCGTGCTCGCCCTGGGCCTGAACTACGGGGCGTACATGAGCGAGATTTTCCGGGCCGCGCTGCTCTCGGTGGGCAAAGGTCAGCGTGAAGCAGCCATGGCCCTCGGCATGACGCCAACACAGACGATGACGCGCATCGTCCTGCCCCAAGCCCTGCGTTTTGCCGTTCCGCCGACCGGCAACGAGTTCATCGCCATGCTCAAAGACTCGGCCCTGGTATCGGTCACCGGCTTTGTGCACGAGATCATGTGGCGCGCCGGAGCCGCTGGCAAGCCCGTCAACCGCAACCTCGAAGCGCTGCTCGTCGCCGCCGTGTTCTACTGGATCATGACCATCGTCTTCACTTCCCTGCAAGACCGGCTGGAAAAATACATGGCCCGGGGAGACCGCTAAAAGAAAATCCCAACTTCCCAACTTCCAAAATCCCAACGCTATTTGGATGTTTGAGGCTTGAGATTTTGGGGTTTTGGGATTTGGGTTTTTAGGGTTTTATATGCCCATCGTCAAAGTATCCAACCTCGACAAGTATTTTGGCCGCCTGCACGTCCTCAAAGACATCTCGCTGGAAGTAGCCGAACGGGAGGTGGTCGTCATCATTGGCCGGAGCGGCTCCGGCAAGAGCACTCTGCTCCGCTGTATCAATTTCCTCGAAGAGCCTGATGCGGGCACGGTGGAAGTGGACGGCATCGCGGTTCAGGCCAGCCACCGCAAAACCGGCGAACTTCGCCAGAAGATTCACGACCTGCGCCTGAAGACCGGCATGGTGTTTCAGGAGTTCAATCTTTTCCCGCACCTCAGCGTCATTGAAAACGTTATCGAATCGCCCGTCACCGTCAAAAGGATGGACAAGGCCAAAGCCACCGAGATCGGCGAAGCCTTTTTGGAAAAGGTAGGGCTGGCCGCCAAGCGCAACGAATTCCCCAACCGTCTCTCCGGCGGCCAGAAACAGCGGGTCGCCATCGCCCGCGCGCTGACGATGGAACCGCGGGTGATGCTGTTCGACGAACCGACCTCGGCTCTCGACCCGGAATTGATCGGTGAAGTGCTGGAAGTGATAAAGCAGTTGGCCCGCGAGGGCATGACCATGATCGTGGTCACACACGAAATGGATTTCGCCAGGCAAATGGCTGATCGCATCATCTATGTAGACGAGGGTGTGATCGTTGAGCAGGGTGAACCTGAACAAATTTTCATCGAGCCGGCTGACTCGCGCACCCGCCAATTTTTGGACCGTATTCTGGTCAAGGATATGATGCTCTTGCTTCAGGAAAAAGGCGCGGAGAAGCCGAAATAAAGGCGCTATTGTGGTGGCCCGGCGGGCGCAAGGCTCTCCCCTGCAATCGTCATTTAGAAAGGCGGTACAATTAAAACGCAACGCCCCACTTTATGAACGCAAGTGGGGCGCATGAAACTAACTAATGAAAGAGTGCGGTCGGAGGGACTTGAACCCTCACGTCTTACGACACATGGCCCTCAACCATGCCTGTCTGCCAATTCCAGCACGACCGCGTTGCGCGTCTTGTAACGCGATTTGACAAATCGCGCTACATAGTTTCTTGCAGCGCGCCGCTCATTATACGCGGTCACTAACCTTTGTCAATGAACGCTAACGGGCCTTACGAACTGCCTCTTTTTCCGCTCCGGACGGTGCTCTTTCCGGGCATGCCCCTGCCGCTCCACATTTTCGAGGGACGCTACAAAGCTCTGATCGGCGAATGTGTGCGCAACCATGCGCCGTTCGGCGTCGTTCTCATCAAAGCCGGAACCGAAGTGGGCGCGCCGGCCGAGCCGTACCGCATCGGCACCAGCACCCGCATCACCAACGTCGAGCGCCTGCCCGAAGGCCGCTTCAACATCGAAACCGTCGGGCAGGAACGCTTTCGCATCATCGAACTGCGCGACCAGCGGCCTTATCCTTCGGCGCTGGTCGAGAATTACCCAATGGCCGATACCGACTCCATCCCGGCTCTCAAGGCCGCCCGCCGCTTGCGGCCCTGGGTATCGCGCTATATGACTCTGCTGGCCAAAGCCGCCGAAACGCCCTTCGACCCCGACCGCCTGCCCGCTGACCCGCTGGCGCTGGCCTACCTGGCCGCCATTGTTTTGCAATCGCCCGTCAACACCAAACAAACCCTGCTTACCTTACCCAACACGGTAGGCTTGCTCGACCACGAGCGCGCCCTCTACCGCAGTGAAATTGTTTTGCTAAACACCATCCTCACCCAGATCCCCGACGACGATCTCTCGCCCTTCTCGGCCAACTAACTTCATGACCCAACAAAACACAACACCTCCCGCCTCGAACGCCGGGCGCTCTACGCTTCCCGTCATCCTGTTTATCCTGGCCGCCTTGTTTCTGCCGTGCGGGCTATTCAGCTACAACCTCATCCTCTGGTTCTTCGGCCAGCTCTTCACCGGCAGTGCTGTTTGGATCGACCGCTTGAGTTTGCCCATTCAGGCTGTTCTCGCCCTCATTATTATCACGCCATTCGCTTTGGCCGCGCGCGACCCACGCTTCCGGCCCATCTATCGCTCATGGCTCATCGCCGCTCTGTTTGCGTTTCCGGCTGCGCTCTTGCGGTTCGTTTACACTCATGAAGATCAACTTGCCTTCGCCGTTCAAATCGGGTTGGCGCTCATCGCCGGTCTCATGGTGTTCATCATCCGCCGTAAATCGCTGGCGCTCAACATCCGCCCTCTCGCATTGGCACTGGCTGTCGCACCTGTTGCCGCCTATGCTTTCACGGCCAATGGGGCCCTTGGCTCCGGCCTCGACACGCTCATGGGTCTCGCCGCCGGTCTGGCATTCGGTTTGCTGGCCGCCCTGCTCGCTTCCCCCTCCGCCGACAATTTCATTCTGAACGGACTCGGCCTCGGCGCGACTCTGGCGATTCTGGGTTCAGCTTACGGTTTTGACGGCGATCAGCTGATACTCGTCGTGGCGCTTCCAATCTTCGGGTTGGCCGCCGCTTCGCTGGGAAACTCAGTGGCGGCCATCACTGTTTTCATCGGTCTGGTCACTGCCGCGCCCCTCATCTTCTTCGATGCCAGTGAGTTCACCGCGCAACTCGGCGATCTCTCAAATTTTGCGATAAGCGCCACCGGGTGGACGATCCTCATCGGGCTTGGAGTCGCTTTCGTAATGTGGCTGCTCGCCAGAGTCTTGAAATTCAAGGGCGGGGGCGGGAGTTGGATCAAGGCTGTTGCGCCATTGGCGATTGCCCCGTTCACCTGGGCCGGAGCTATTCTCATCTTCCTCCTCGTCGGCCAACCGGGATTTTACGGTGATCGCATCTTCGTCATCCTCAAGGATCAAGCAGATGTGTCGTCAGCCAAACAAATTGTTGATCGAAACGAGCGCCTGACGTTCGTCTATCGAACGCTCGTCGATCACGCCGACACCACCCAGGCCGGCATCCGCCAGATTCTCGACCGATTCGGCGTTGATTACACGCCCTACTACCTGGTCAACGCCGTTGAGGTGGATAATAATCCGCTGGTTCGCTTTTATCTTGCCACCCAGCCCGAAGTGGATCGCCTTCTCTACAGCCCGCGCCTGCGTCCCCTGCCCGAGCCGCCCGCTATCAGCACTGGCCCGGAGACAGCGGTGACAGAGAACCCCGGCTGGAATATAAAAATGATCGGCGCGGATCGGGTGTGGACGGAATTTGGCGTGACGGGCCAGGGCATCGTCGTCGGTCAGTCCGACTCGGGCGTGGACGGTACCCACCCGGCCCTGAGCGATGCCTATCGCGGGCGCGAAAGCGGCGATGATTACAACTGGTTCGACCCGTGGGATGGCACCTCATCGCCCAACGATCACGGCGGGCACGGCACCCACACGATGGGGACGATTCTGGGTAGTCGTGGTATTGGCGTGGCTCCGGGCGCGCAGTGGATCGGGTGTGTGAACCTGGAGCGCAACTTAGCCAACCCGGCGCTGTATCTCGACTGCATGCAGTTCATGCTCGCCCCGTTTCCGCACGGCGGCGATCCGTTCACGGAGGGCGACCCGACGCTGGCGGTTCATGTCATGAACAACTCGTGGGGGTGCCCGACGATTGAGGGCTGTGATGCAAACGCGCTCTTGCCGGCAGTGGATGCCTTGCGGGCCGCCGGCATTTTTGTAGTGGCCTCAGCGGGCAACAGCGGCCCGGCTTGTAACACAGTGGAAGATCCCATCGCGCTTTATGATTCGGCCTTCTCGGTTGCCGCCGTCGATCAGAAGGGCGAGGCAGCTTTCTTTAGCAGTCGGGGTCCGGTGACGGCGGACGGTTCGGGGCGGATCAAGCCCGATATTGCCGCGCCAGGGGTTGATGTTTTCTCCTCAACGCCGAATGGAACGTATGCCACCTTCAGCGGCACCTCGATGGCCGGGCCGCACTTGGTGGGGGTGGTAGCCCTGTTGTGGTCGGCGCAACCGGAGTTGATCGGCGATATTGATCGCACCGAGCAAATCTTAATCGAGACGGCTCAACCCTATACCGGAGTCCGATCCGGTTGCTTTGAGGGCAGTCTCCCCAACACCGCTGTTGGCTACGGGATTGTGGATGCTTACGCGGCAGTGAAAATGGCCTTAGGCAAATAATAGGCCAAGTCTGGTAGAATCTTGTCCTATCTATTTTCAGGAGTGAACGCATGCGAATTGTGTTAGACGCAATGGGGAGCGATAAATTCCCCGACCCGGAAGTTGAAGGCGCGGTGTTGGCCGCCCGCGAGTTTGGCGGCGAGATCATTTTGACTGGTGACGAGGCCCGTCTGCGCCCCCTGCTCGACGCGCAACTCAAAGGAGGGCCGTCGGCGAACGTGAGCATTGTTCACGCCAAAGACATTGTGGCGATGGGCGACAAGCTCGCCTTTGCCTCGCGCCAGAAGGCCGAGAACTCAATGGCGGTTGGCCTGCAGTTGGTGAAGGATGGTAAGGGCGATGCTTTTGTGACGGCGGGCAATACCGGCGCGGCGCTGACGAATGGCTTGTTTATCTTCAAAAGGATTCGCGGCATCAAGCGCCCGGCTCTGACAGTGTTATTGCCTACACGCAAGGGGCGGACGGTTCTGCTCGATGTTGGCGCGAACGCCGATTGTAAGCCAGAGTTCCTCCTCCAGTTTGGCATCATGGGCAGTGTGTATGCCAGCAAAGTGCTGAATATCGAAAACCCGCGCGTGGCTACACTCTCCAACGGCGAAGAAGAGGGCAAAGGCAACACCTTGATCAAGGAAGCCCAGCAGTTGCTCAAGAAGAGCAAGCTGAACTACATAGGCCATGTGGAGAGCAAAGACTTCTTCGCCGGGGCGGCTGATGTGGTGGTCACCGACGGCTTCACCGGCAATGTCTTCCTCAAGACCAGCGAAAGCGTTGCTTCCTTCATGAGCGACATGATTCGCGACGCCATCGTCAAGAACCCGATCACCACCGTGGGCGGCATGCTGGCGCGCCCGGCCTTCGCTTCCATTCGCGTCAAAATGGACCCGACCGAAATAGGCGGCGCGCCGCTGTTGGGGCTGGACGGCGTGGCCATTGTGGGGCATGGACGCTCCAACGCTCGCGCCATCCGCAGTGCCATCAATATTGCCCGCGCAGCCGTGCAGGGAAAAATGCTGGACGCGATCCGGGCAGAACTTGCGTCACAACTTTCTGAAGCTGAATTAGCAGGAGCAAGCAATGAGTAATCGAGACAACGGGCGAGTTCGAGTCGTCATCACCGGCCTGGGAGCCATCACCCCTCTCGGCCTGACCGTTGACGAATTTTGGGATGGATTGTCGAACGGGCGAAACGGCATCAACCGCATCACCCAGTTCGACGCCACCGGATTTGATTGCCAGGTGGCCGGTGAGATCAAAGGCTTTGATCCGGCCAAATACATTGACCCCAAAGAAGCACGGCGCATGGCGCGCTGTACTCAGATTGCCGTCGCCGCCGCCAAAGAGGCCGCCGCCGACGCCGGAATCGAAGCGCCGCTCAGCGAAGAGGCGCAAGAACGCGTTGGCGTAATTGTCGGCACGGCGATTGGCGGGATTGACGAAGCCGATAAAGCCATCAACGAGTTCCGTAGCAAAGGGTTGGTGCGGGCCAATCCTTTCGCCGTTACGGCCTGCATTCCCAACATGTCGGCCCATCACGTCTCACGCACATTCCTGGCGCGCGGCCCGCTGATGACACTGGTAACTGCTTGCGCCACCGGCACGCAAGTGATCGGCGAAGGTACCGAGATCATCCGGCGCGGCGCGGCCGATATGATGTTCGCCGGCGGTACCGAGGCCCTCATCGGCGACTTTGCCATTGCCGGGTTTTCCGGCATGCGCGCCCTGCCCACTCACTTCAACGATGCGCCCGATAAAGCCTCGCGCCCGTTCGACAAAGATCGCGAGGGCTTCATCTTCTCGGAAGGCTGCGGCATCGTGGTGCTGGAGAATCTCGACCACGCTAAAGCGCGCGGAGCGCGAATCTACGCCGAGGTTCTTGGCCAGGCCGCCTCGGCGGACGCATTCCACGTCGCCCAGCCTGATCCGAGCGGCAAAGGTGCGATCCGGGCGATGAAGTGGGCCTTGCGCGATGCGCGTGTTGATCCAAGCGAAGTGGGTTACGTGAACGCGCACGGCAGCAGCACACCCATCAACGATCCGCTGGAGACGATGGCGATCAAGAAAGTATTCGGCGAGTACGCTTACAACCTGTGCGTCTCTTCCACCAAATCCATGATCGGCCACCCGATGGGCGCCTCCGGCACATTGGAGGCTATTGCTTGCGTCAAGACTTTGAATACCGGCATCGTTCACCCCACCCGCAACCTGGACCAGGCCGACCCGGAGTGCGACCTGGATTACGTGCCGCACATCGCGCGCGCGAAGAAGATTCAGGTGACGCTGTCCAACTCGTTCGGCCTGGGCGGGCAAAATGCCTGCCTGGTGCTGGGCAAGTTCGAAGGATAAGAATAGACTCTATCGGAAATAGCGGCCTTCGACAGGCTCAGGCCGCGCGCTGACGCGAAGCGGTCGAAGCGCGCACTGGCTTAGTTTGAATAGAGGCCAATATTCACCACCAAGGCGAAAAGAGTGCAAAGGATTTCGAAATATCTTTGCGCCCTTAGGGTCTCGGTGGTTCAAATCATAGATGCGACTTATTACTAACGATCCCCTCATTAAACGCAATGCGACGATTGGCAAGTACGCCGCCACCGGCGGGTTGGTGGTGCTGGTCGGCGGGTTGGTGATCTCGCTGATTAAAAAAGAGCCGGAATGGCAACTCGTCCCGTTTATCACCCTTGTCGCTGGCTTCATCCTGTCGAACGTCGGCATTTACATGTCCAACCGTTACGTGCGCTTGCCTCGACCCGACCAAACGTTGGACGGCGCGCTCAAGGGCTTTGACGATCGCTATCTCCTCTATCACTATCGCACCCCAACG
>CAYSIV010000173.1:0-13131 GCA_964431175.1 uncultured Anaerolineales bacterium | reverse complement strand
GGCCTGTCGCGAAAGTAGGTCTTCGGGCAGGCGGCGGCCAGCCCTGGCCGGCTCTCCGCCGCAGCCACCAGCTCGGACAAGAAATCGGGATCGACGATCACGTCGTTGTTCAGGAGCAGGACGTAGTCCGTCCCGCGCTCCAGGGCGTAGCGGATGCCGATATTCCAGCCGGCGGCCACGCCCACGTTGGTCCGATTACGAATGAGGTGAATGAACTCGCCGAACTCCTCCCCCAGGAGGCGCGCCTCGTCCTGCTGCGATCCGTTATCAACGACGATCGCCCGCTGAGTGGGATAGGAGGCGTCTCGCAGGCTCTGCAGACACTCTCTGGTGTCTGCCAGCCCGTTCCAGTTGAGGATGATCGTAGAGACTCGGGGCGCTTCGCTCATGCACTCCTTAAGACGGCATCGGGCTCAGGCAGAACGAACAGGCCGGGACGCTCAACGGCGCCTTGATCGGCACGTGACGACGTTAAGTGTCGGCCACATCGCCTGGAAGGTCAAGGTGAGGCTATAATGGGCGGGGTTTGACCGTAACAGCCGCGATGCGGCCAGCGCCCGGCCCCATGTTCTGGAAGATTGCCAGCCGTGTAATCGAAGAGGATTGCTGGTCTTGAAGACCTACACTGACCCCGCACTCCGGTCAATAGACGATGCGCTGCTCGACCTCCCGTTCGATCATTTCGAGCGACACGCGCTTACGCGGGTCGTAGTTAACATCATTCGGGAGCATTCCGGGCAGAATTCACTTCGGGTCCTTGACGTCGGCGGCGTTGGGTCGTCCCTTTCGCGCTTTCTGCCTGAGGATGTCGTGCTGGCCGTTGATCCGGAGGAGTCCAGCGGCGATGGCTACGTACGCGGGGAAGGCGCGCGGTTGCCGTTCCGCGATGGCGCGTTCGATGTTGTAGCCTGCCACGATACTCTGGAGCACGTCCCCTCTGATTCCCGCGATGCATTTGTTGGGGAGATGCTGCGCGTGGCGTCGCGGTCCATCATCATCAACGGTCCCTTCTTGGATCCCCGTGTAGAGGCCGCCGAACGCTTCGTCATGCAGGTTGCCAGGGACACGCTGGGCGATACTTCGGCCACTGTGCGCTTCTTGAACGAACACGCATACCACGGGCTTCCCGAAATTCAATTGACCCGCAGGACGATGGAACGGCATGACCTCCCAAGCGTAGTCGTACCGAACGGAGCCCTCGACGAGTGGCTGGCCAAGATGCTGATGAAGCACCATCTGTCCGTCCTCGCCAGACATGAAGTTCGAGCCCACGAATTCGATCGCTGGAGCAACGGCGCGCATCTGCCAGGGGCCGAGCCCGAGCCCACGTATAGACATGCGGTGATCACCTCCAAGACCAAGGACAAGCGTCTGCTAGAACTCATCGGGAAAAGATTGAACGTGCCCGCCCCGCGGCTGGATCACGACGGAGAGCGCCTCGCCCTGCCAACTGACGTTGTTAGCCGGGCTGTCACGCGCTTCGCTCAGCTCGTCGAAGATCAGCTCCAGGCGAAGGATAGGCGCATCGAAGACGTGGATGGGCGTCTGAAGGAGATCGACACTGCGATCGCCCGCCTCCGGGACGTGCTTGCCGATCGCGATAGTGTCCTCGCTGAGCAAGAAGACATCTTGGCCCAGCGGGAAGCAGCGTTGAATGACATATCACGGCAGCTTTCCGCTATTCGCGAATCTTTCGGGTACCGGTTGCTCTCCGCCTATCGAGGCCTGGCCCGCTGGCTGTTTCCGCCCAACTCCTGGCGCGGCATTCCGTATCGAGTTTTGAGGAAAGTGTCGCGGGCTACCATGCGTGCGCCGCGCCAGCTCATCTCTCTGTCAAGAAGAGCGTTAAGGGCTCGCCAGCGCTACGGCACGATGGCTATGGTGAGCAAGTCGATCGATCACCTGGCGGGTAGAGCGGGCGGCGCGATCGACCCCGTGAAATATGCGCTCTCCGTAGAATGGCATCCTGAGCATGTTCGGCGGCCAGCCATGACCGGCGCTCTAGACCTGGACAACCCCAGTGTTAACTGGGTTATACCGACCCTCGGCGAAGGGGGCGGTCTGCGGACCATCTTTCGCTTCGTGGAGTTCCTGGCCGGCTACGGTTTTCGGCAGAGAGTCTACGAAATGCCTGTGGGTACACCGCCGCGATCGTCCCGAGAGGAGCTTCGGACGCTCATTCGCCGCCATTTCGGCGTCTCATTGCGCGAGGTCCATCTGGACTTCGAAGAGATGGCGCCGTCAGACATCACGTTCGCCACGTCCTGGCACACCGCATACCCGGTCTTGAAGTTCGCGGCGACCAGGAAGAAGTTCTACTTCGTCCAGGACTTCGAGCCTTCTTTCGCCCCCGTCGGCACGGAGAGCGTTCTGGCGGAGAACACCTACCGCTTCGGCTTCCATGGCATTACCGCCGGCCGCTGGTTGTGCGAGAAGCTATCCGCCGATTACGGGATGCAGTGCGACTTCTTCGACCTGGCCGTCGACAGCAGGGTCTATCATCCCAAGGAGATGGGCGCGCGCCGCAAGATATTCTTCTACGCCAGGCCGGCCACCCCCAGGCGAGGCTTCGATCTTGGTGTTCAGGCGCTGGAGGTATTTCATTCCCGCAACCCTGGCTACCAGATCATCATGGCCGGCGGCGACCTATCCAGCGACCCGTTCTCATTCCCGGTGACAAACGTTGGTTATACCAGCGAAGACAAACTCAACGACCTCTACAATCAGTCGGCGGCGGCTCTAGTCATCTCTCTCACCAATTGCTCCCTTTTGCCGATTGAGATCATGGCCACAGGCTGCCCTGTCGTCACCACAAGTGGCGATAACAACGAAAAGGTGTTGCCTCCCAACTCGGCGATCTTCAGCGTTGCTTCGCCGGGTCATCTGGCGCAGGCGCTCGAAGAGGCGGTGAAGCGCCCCTTTCGCAATGAGCTGGTGGAGGCAGCCGCCCAGTTCAGATGGGACAGCCAGGGCAACAAGATCGCCGCCCTCCTGAAGCAGTTGCTAGCAGAATCAGCCCTGGAATGACCGAGGGCCGGCCCTTAGCCTCGGTTGTTCTGTTGACGTTCAACGGCCAGAAGTATCTCGCCGAACTTCTCGACTTGCTCTTCGCCCAGAAGACCGACTTCCCCCACGAGGCTATCGCGATCGATTCTGGGTCCACTGACGGGACCCTGGAGATCCTGAATAGATACCCGCTGAAGCTGCACCAGATCCCTAATAACGAGTTCAACCACGGCGAAACTCGAAACCTGGGCGCGCGCCTGGCCAAAGGCGACTTTGTGGCCTACCTGACCCAGAGCGCCACTCCCGCCAGCGACCGTTGGCTTCAGTACCTCATCGACGCCTTCTCGCTGGGGCCGCAGGTCGCCGCCGTTTACGGCCGCCACATCCCCAGACCGGGCTGCGACCCTATCACCAAACGCGACATGGAGGAGTTCTTCCTGATGATGGGGCCGCCGGACCAACCCACGATCCGGTTTATCAAAGAAGGCCCTGAAGGGCGGGCGGAGTACGAGCAGAACGAGGGGATTATTGGCTTTTACTCAGACGTGACCTCCTGCTTGCGCAAGAGCGTTTGGGAGCAGATCCCGTACCAGCCGCTGGACTACGCGGAAGACCAGGCCTTTGGCCGCGATATCCTGGAGGCGGGCTACTGGAAGGTCTACGAGCCGCGGGCGGCCGTCTACCACTCCCACAATTACCCGCTGCTTCAGTACTTCCGCCGCCAGTTCGACGAATACCGCGGCCTGCGAAAGTCCATCGGATACCTACAGAGCGGCGGCCTAGCCAAGGTGCTGGTGGGTTCCGCTAAGGGCGGGATGGCGGAGACACGCTACCTCCTGAAGCAGCCTTATTCGCCTCTGGGAAAACTCAAGTGGTCCACTTACGCCTTCGCCGTCAGCTTTATCCGGCGTTTTGCCGGCTACCTCGCCGCCCGCGAGGAGCGGCTGCCGCAGCGAGTGGTGCGGGCGATCTCGCTGGAGGCGAAGGCGCGGGCCAAGGCATCGCGGGCGCGAGGCCCCTGATTCGGCCCCGATGGACTACCGGCGTTCCAGCGTGTAGATGTCCTGGTTTCCCTCGACCCCGCCGATAGCGAAGTGCGCGACCCGCCACGGCGGGCAGGCGTTCGCCAGTAGCCATTCCGGCGTCAGGAAGGTCACTCCCCACTCGGGGTGGACAATCCCCCAGTCAGGTTCGCCGTTAATGACCGGGGCAAACCAGTATCCGCGGGTGTAGAGAGCTGCTTCGATATCAGTGAGCGCGGCCAGTTCGTAGAGCTTCCGCTCGGCAAGGTAGGCTACGGCCTGGTAGCCGTGTGTCGTCAGTATCAGGCGGCCGCCGGGCCGGATGACCCGGCTCATCTCGTCCAGCCAGCGCAAAGCGGCGCTCTCGGAGAAATGCGACCAGATGGAGATCGCGAAAACCACGTCGAAGAAGGATTCCGCGTAAGGCAACGGCGGGTTGGACTGGCTCACTGCGAAGTGCATGCCGGCCAGATGTTCCTGCGCCCACTTGATTGACTTCGTTACCGGGTCACACCCGTGCCATTCGACTTCCGGATAGGCCGCGGCAAGTCCCCGAACGACGCGGCCCGACGAACAGCCGAAGTCCAGGCCGCGAGCGCCTGGCGAGAGCTCGGCGCCGGCAGACCGCAACGCATCTACGATCAGGTCGCCGTAACTACAGGAGCCGGCGGTTACGTGCGGCCCGCGGCTCATGGCGTGCACATCGTCCGGCGGGAAAACGGCTTGCAATCCTGACTTCATCAGGACGCCGCGGATACCATAGTGGACGCCGTACGCCAGCAGCAGCCGCTTGCGATCGGCGGGGCTTGACGCGTTGACGACTAAATGTTCATCTTCAGTCATCGCCGCCTCAGCGGCTGCGATATCGCCGGCATCCAGGCGACTGAACAGACGGTCCGTGACTGCGGTCGTCCTAAGGAGGTCCGGCGGCACGTCCCGCCTGAACCTGTCGAACGGGTCGCTGCCGTCTTCTGCCGACAGCGGCTCCGGCGTTGTCGCACCACCCGCTCGCGTGCCGTTCCAGCGTGAAACGATCCTACTCAACATATTCATCGAACGCGCGCTCCTCCTCCAGTTCGCGTAGCGTGCAAGACGACGCCAGGACGAATGCTTAGCCCAGAAGCGTAACCGGCGGAATAAGGTAGTGTCGCCTCCAGCAGACAGTTGCTGGTGCAGTAACTGCTGAGCAATTGCTTCCTGGGCCAGGCGGATTACTTCGGCGGCACCGCGCTCACGACTCACCAGCACCTGTAGGCTGGAAGCGAAACGCGCGGTGGCAGTGTCACTGTCGGCAGCGGACCTCTGGAGGATGAAAATCGCCTCGTTCTTGACGCTCTTCGGTAGATACATTTCCAGCAGCTCCCAGGACAACTCAAGCTCTGCGACGACGTACTGGAGAAACTGAACCATGTCCTCCCACGTCCAAACGTGGACATGGAAGCTGCGTCCGAGCTCGCGCTCAAAGAGCTTCGTCTTTTCCTCCGGATCCTCCGGTATCATCTCCTTCGCGGCGTTCACCAGGTAGTCGACCAGGTGCTGTTCGTCGATGGTCTTCACATCCGCCTCGAAGTCCTTCACCAGGTGAGCTAACGGCGTGCGCTCCCGGCTGAGGTCAAACGTGTAGTCCTTGTCAGGCAGGCCCAGGTAAAGCACTCCGCCGACACGAAGGACGCGATAGCACTCCTTCAGGAAGCTCAGCGGGTT
Organism: uncultured Anaerolineales bacterium; assembly: GCA_964431175.1. Taxonomy (GTDB): domain Bacteria; phylum Chloroflexota; class Anaerolineae; order Anaerolineales; family VGOW01; genus VGOW01. The sequence continues at coordinate 7,399 of CAYSIV010000173.1, read as the reverse complement.
CGGCAGATGCTCCAGGAGATGGCTCGCGATCACGAAGTCAAGGGTCTGGTCTTCGAAGGGCGCCAACCCTTCCGTCACAACATCACAGCGGACATCGACGGGCACGAGTGTAGCTTCCCGCAGTTCCGGAAAGCTTTCGTCGATCTCCTTCTCGCTCAGCCGGTCAACGTAAGTGACGTTGCAGCAACTCTTATCCACTTCGATGGGCATGTGACTCGCGCCAATTTCAATGCCCTTGCCCCGCACGTACCTCGTGGCCTGCTTCCTTTCATCGATCGTGGTATCGCCCAGTGAAATAAGCTGCATCTCGCCTCCTGGAGTGCGTTGCCTGTCCGCCAGTGAAGACGCAGGCGGTTAGCCGCCTACCCCCGGCCGAAAACTAGGAGTCACGTTATACTGCCTCCGCTCTTCAGGTGATCGGCTGCATTCCGGAAACCATGTCCAGGTAGGTCTGAACGACCTCCGCCGGGTGGCCCTCCGCGCGCAAATGCGCCGTCCAGCAGGACGGCACGATGGCAGAACCTCTGGACCATGTCTAGGCCATGGCTCACCAGCACAAATGGTCATGCCCCTCTCCTGGAACTCGTGCATCTTGGCCAGGCACTTCCCCTGGAAGGCGGCGTCCCCAACGGACAAGACCTCGTCCACCAGCAAGATATCGGGGTCACTGTAGATCGCTACCGCGAAACCCAGGCGCATGTACATGCCGGAAGAGTAGCGTTTCACTGGCGCGTCTAATAGGCCCGCGGGAGGTTGATCGTGAAGATGGAAACGTTCACGGCGATGAGCACCAGCGGAAGGGCAAGCGTCATCGGATGGTCAACCCTAAGATCACGGGAGAAGAGGGCGCCCAGGCCCAGCGTGAAAAGAATGGCGAAGCCGGGCTGCGCCACGAACAGGTACCTTCCCTGCGGCTGAAAATCCATCCTGACGCTGAAGTATACGATGCACAGGAGCGCGACCACGCAGAGTAGCCCCAGCAGCAGCAGCCCTTGCCGCTGAAATGCGGACAGCTGATTCGAGACGAAGGCGACTATGACACCGCCCAAAGCGAGAACCGAAATAACGTTGAGGGCGTCATGGATGATCGGCGAAAGGCGGACGCTCATCCACCCTCCCATATACCAGTACGATTCGCGCAACAACCCCAGAAATACGCGCCGGTAAGCGGGGTCCCAAAGGTCAAGCGGGCGCGACCCGGCGAGCACCTCGCCGGGCAACACTGCTCCCCAGACCAGGTAATTCCTGAGTTGGAACAGACCCGCCGTGGCCAGGGGCAATGCGGTCACAAGGGAGAGCAGTTGACCCCTCCTGGGCCAGGACGTGGGCGACAGGAAGATCGCCAGAAGCGGTATCACGCCGGCCCACAGCGCCGTCGTTTTCGTGAGGCCCCCAAGCGAAAGCGCCAGCGCCGCCCCCAATCCGCAGGCGAGGCTGCCTTCTTTCAGCAGCCGCAGGCCAAAGTAGATGACAAGGGAGCCGAAGAACACGGCGGGTATATCATTGTCAACTGAGCCGCTCATGAACGCGAACTGCGGTACTAAGCCGGCCGTGGCTGCCGCTGAGAAAGCCAGCAGCTTCCTTTTCGGGAACAGCATTAGAGCCGTGAAGTAGATGACGACAAGGGTCGCCGCACCGAATAAGGCCGATATCCAGCGCAGCACGTGAACGGATAGGACAGAGTCGCTATATGGAAAGCTCTCGGCTGATGTATGGATAAGGAAGTTCGGCTCGATTCCCCGGTTTGGATTCACCGCAAGGGATGGCAGCGAATCGAGGCCCAGCATCTTTAAGGCCAGGCCACCGACGGCGTAGTAGAGAGGTGGCTGCCACCCCTCGTAGCTCTGGGGGATGTCTGGAAGCTGTGCGTGTGTAACCAGGAAGTTTGCGTATTGAGCGTGAGCAGTTTCATCCGGAGCCTCATACACGGGCACCTGCACGCTGTAAGAGCTGGCTAACACTAGGAAGCCCGCCACAATGGCGACCAGTGGTAGCCACTTTAGCACCCACTCCAGGATGCCAGCCGCAACCAGCCCTGATTGGCCGACTTTAGGAACAGTGACCGCTTGCGCCAGCTCAGACCTCCGGACTATTCGTGCTTGCGCGCCGGGTGTCGTGGCCCTGTCGAGCGCCCCCGGTGGACGCTTGAGGCGACGCCAGCGTATCTGGTGCGTCGTGTATTGTAGCCTCCGCCAGCGAGCGGGCAGGGCTCACTTGCACCGCCGGTTCCAGATCAGAGGCGTCGGACACCATCTCGAATACGGTGATGACGTCCCGGTGAACGCGGACGTCGAACTTGCCGTCTCCCCAGGAATCGAACTGGGTGACGACTCCCATACCGTTCTGGTGGACCATGCTGGCGAAGAGCTCGTCTGACATGGCGCTTCTCAGGCCGCCGTGGCGCCCGCCCTCCTTGGCGTGGTGGATGATGCCGCGGCCACCTTTCCTGAGCACCCGCGCAAACTGAACCAAATAGGACGCGATGTCCGGCGGGCTGACGTGGACGAAGACATCGAAGGACCAGATGTAGTCGATGGAGTCATCGCCGATGAAGTCCAGGTTGGCCGTCGTTTACAAAGTACTCTATGTTCGCGCAGCCGGCGAAGCGGCGCTTGCAGAGCTCGATGCACTTATCGCTCAGATCCGCGACGATCAGGCGTTTGGCGACGCGCTGCAACACCTGCGTCCAACGGCCGGCGCCTGGGCCAATCTCCAGGACGGTCTCGTCCCGGCCCACGTAGCGCAGTAGGGCATCGTCTATGAGCGCCTGCTTCCACTCCGGGGAAACGTTCCACTCTTCGCCGCCGTGGGACCAGTCATAGTTCTGCCACTGCTCGTAGTTTTCTGGGACCGTGTTGCCGAACGGCTGGGGTCCGTTCCAAGCATCCGGTATTCCCGCGAGAACGAGCTCTGGTATAGGCCTAACCCAGTCCAGCTCGTAGCCCAGCGCCTCGAACAGCTCCATGGATGGTATCAGCCGCTTGGCGCCGCTGGAAACTATGTATATCTCCGGCTGTCCAGGCACCCGCACGAGGACGTCCAGCGACCCCAGCGCCCTGGCGATCGGGGACCGCTCAGCCGATGCCGGCCGGGCGTTGCCCTGAACGCTCTTTGCTCGTGGGCGTCGAAACAACCTAGCCAACGTGCGCTACCCCGGAGATCGTCTCCATATAGCGCTGGATCACGACCGCCGGCTCGCCCTCCTGCACCAGGTGGCCGGCGTCCAGCAAGAAGGCGCGCTGGCAGAACCTCTGAACCATATCAAGGCCGTGGCTCACCAGCACAATGGTCACGCCCCTCTCCTGGAACTCGTGCATCTTGGCCAGGCACTTCCCCTGGAAGGCGGCGTCCCCAACGGACAAGACCTCGTCCACCAGCAAGATATCGGGGTCACTGTAGATCGCTACCGCGAAACCCAGGCGCATGTACATGCCGGAAGAGTAGCGTTTCACTGGCGTGTCTATGAACTCCCACAACTCTGCGAAGGAAACTATCTCCTCAAACTTGGCGCGGATCTCCTTGTTGGCCATGCCCAGGATGGAGGCGTTCAGAAAGATGTTCTCTCTGCCTGTGAAGTCGGGATGGAAGCCGGCGCCCAACTCGATCAGCGGGGACACGCGCCCCCTGATCCGCACCTCCCCCTCCGTGGGGACCATCACCCCGCACATCAGCTTGAGCGCTGTGCTCTTGCCGCTGCCGTTGCGGCCTACGAAGCCGACGGTTTCGCCTCTGGCGATGGACAAGTTGACGTCACGAAGGGCGTAAAAGGGCGGAGTCCATCCACGCCCCTTGGCCAAGGCCGGAATGAACTCCCGCAACGTGCGTCCCTCTTGTATCTGGAATCGCTTGCTTACGCCGATGAAGTCAATGGACGAATCAGATTCTATCGGCAAACCCTGACTCCATCTTCTTGAACAGGAAGTAACCGATGAAGAAAGCGGCGAACGCCACACCCATGCCCAGAAGCAGGCGTTCCGCCCCTGGGCTGACATCTGTAAGCAGAACCCGGCGATAGGCGTTGATGAACAGTGCGTTTGGATTGATATCGAAAAGCACTCGGTACTTCTGGGGCACGGCATCTACCGAGTAGATTACCGGCGTAATGTAGAACCACATCGTGAGGGCCACACCCACCAGGTAGCGCACATCGTGGAAGAAGAGGTTCAGGGCCGCCAGCGGGAAGGCGATCCCCATGGTGAACACGAAATGGATGAAGAAGAGGACCGGAAGCCAGAGCGCCGTCTCCGTGGGCGTGTGCTGGTACCAGACCATGAGCCCCAAGGATGAGCGACCCAAACGCTAGGTCCACCACCTTGGTGAAAATGGCAGCGATAGGCAGGATCTCCCTGGGGAAGTAGACTTTGGTGACTAGACTGATGGCCCCCGCCACACTGTCGGTCGCCGCTGACACGGCGCTGGAGAAGAAGATCCAGGGCAGCAGACCAACGAACACGAACAAGGGGAACGGTATCCCCTGGCTGGACACACGGAGCAGGGTCGAGAAGACGAAGGACAGGATGAGCATCTGGCTCAGAGGGTTTAGCAGAGCCCAGACGTACCCTAGCACCGATTGCTTGTACTGACCCCTTAGGTGCCGGACTGTCATATGCCAGAGCAGCTCTCGCCGCCGGGCAAGCTCCAGTAGAGAAGCCAATAGACCCGGAACGCGGACAGTCGTGGCCGTGTTACGAGGGGGGGCGATGCGGACGGCTTCTTCCATGCCCTAGCACTCTCCGCCTTGCAGATATGCCCTATGCACTTCCAGAAATGTTAGCCGCGCTGCGGTCTCTCGTGCAAGTTAGGGGCGTGGACAAGGGTCTCTGGAAAGCGGCGCGCCATCCGCGATTAGCGCCAGGACGCCATCTGGGAGCGAGTTGACGTTGCCCCATAGGTAGCCGCAGCCCAAGAAAACATCGGCACTGGTCACAGCACGCTTCAGGCCAGATTCGACGACGTAGACCGCGGGTCCGCTTCCCTTAACCAGCGCCCCATTCTGTGGGGACAACCTAGGGCAGGGTGCGCCATACAGGATGTCGCCCACGGGCAGCCCCTCCAGCACAACGTCCGAGACGACTCGAATAGAGCCCGGGCCGTAGCCGCAAACGTCCAGCACACCAGCGCCGCTGATCGGGCGCCTTGCCCCCGCCTGCATTGCGAACACCGCAGCGCTAGAACCCTTCAACAGGTTACCGTCCGCCTTCGCATCGAGCATAGGTTGGCCCGTCGTTAGCGAGGCGAGGACGGAATCGGATACGCGGTCGATGTTGCCCCAAGAGTAGCCAGACGCCTCGAAAGAGACCGGGTCAAGCACAACGCGTTTCAGGCCACCTCGGATGACGTACACCGCGGCGCCGCCCCCAACCAGCAACGAGCCGTCCGACGGACTAAGCTTAGGACACGGCGCTCCTTCCAGGAGCGCGCCCGTAGGTATGCTGTCCACCAGCACGTCAGCCAGACCCTTGACCGCGTCCCATCCGAAACCACACGCCACATAGACATCAGCGCTGGCGATCGGTCGCTTGGACCCCGCTTGCATAACAAACACGCTGTAGCCGGAGCCTTTGACCAGATTGCCGTCCGCCAAGATATCAGGCAGCATGCTGCCCGCTGGTATCAGGGCCACCGCATCATTGGGCAAGGTGACGATCGCGTTCCAGTCCCAGCCGCTGGCTTCGAATGTCTGTGCGTTCGGGACCGGCCGCCTCACACCACCCCGCATCGCGTAAACGCTGGGGCCGGACCCCTTAATTAGGGTGCCGTCCGGGTAGTTCTGGAAGGCTACGGACACGCTCTGCGGCGCGTACGCTGCATAGAGCGATTCGATGTTGATCTGGGCAGTGTGACGGCCGGGTGGCAGCCCGGCCGCATCGGCGCCAACTGTTATCGTCGAAGGCTGGCCGTTCAGGTCGGTCCCCAGGGCCACCCCCTGGTACCGCGACAACTTCAGCCATGGCGCGGACGTGGTGGCGCGCCAGGCCAGGACGCCCGTTCCCCCGTTCGATATTGTGAGAGGGCTTTCCGAGCCTTGGACGGGCGGCACTGCCGCCAGCTCCAACCGGTCTTGCGACACGTTAAGGACAGGCGAGCCAATCACCTCCGCGCGCGATACGGCCGTGGCGGTGGACAGGACGGGCGTCTGTCCGGTCGACGCCGGCGTCTGACCGTCCGGCCCCAACGTCGACGTTGGGGTGGCGCCGGGGCTGGGCAAGTCCATCGCGGCGCACTGGGCATCGAACGAGCAGGGGTTCCAGTTTTCCAGCTTCAGCGGGCCCGCGACCTGGGGGTCAGACAAGTTCGGCAGGCGGACTTCCTGCGCGTCCCAGAGCGAGGAGCCGCCTCTCGCCGGCGGGTGCGCCAGGCAGCCCAGAACCATCTCTTGATATGGGTACTGAGAACGGTCATGTCCCAGGCCGTCCCCGTCGGAACCGCAACTGAACTGCGGCCGTGTCAGCTCGTAGTCTGGATTCAGCGGGTGGTTCTTGAAGGCAAACCCGTTGTAGCCCCAGACGGCGTAGTACCAGTTGTCGATGACTAGGGGGTCGCGGCTGCCGACGATGGGTCGGAGCTCCGGCGCTAGGTTCCACTTGTCGGCCAGGATGTGCGCTCCGCGTGCGATGTTGAAGGCGAAGTGCCCGCCGATCATCGCCTGGTCCAGGTTCGGGACTCCGGACACATTCTGCATGCCTGTCGTCACCTGCATGATGCCGTAGCCACAGTCGTGTGATGCCAGCACTGGGCCTACTGCCCCGTAAGGGACGGAATAATCGGCCTGGGCCCAACTGCTCTCCAGACTAGCGATCGCCTTGAGCAGGACTGGCGGAATGAGGGGCTCCACGGACTGGCCGGAACCGGCCGTCCGCTGCCCCGACTCCAGTCGGGGCAGCCCGAAGGAGGGGAGCTCGGGAAACAGCTGATTGAAGCCCGCCAGCTCCAGAGTGCGGGCGTAAGTAGTCCTGTAATCAGCGGCCTCGTAGGCCTCCATCTCGAACGGGCCGAAGGGGCTGCCTGTGTTGGCGCACTGGTGGTTCGCCAGAATCGGCTGCGGCGCCGGTAGGAGAAAGCCGAAGGCCAGCCCGGTGGCGGCCAGTAGCGCCAGGCCGCCTGCCCTCTTCTTATTCAAGGTCTACCGTCTGCACATCGGCCATAACTGTACTAACGCACGAGGGAGGCAGCCGGTAATTGTGACGCGTTGCCAGTTACATTGTGACATGGCCGGGCGGCGACACACGCGGGCCAGACACGACGACCCCCGGTGCGGGGGCCGCTGACGTTTGCTGGCTGATTAGGCGCGGACGCGGGGAGTGTGCATCGCGCCGCTGGAGATCGGTTCGTCGATGTACAAGTCCCCGTTGCGGATCTTGATGTTGAAGCCACAGCCCGGGTTCGTGCAGGCCCAGGC
>CAYSIV010000172.1:7275-13144 GCA_964431175.1 uncultured Anaerolineales bacterium | reverse complement strand
TCTTGAGAACTTTGGCGTACGGACGCGCAGACGTTAGTGCGCCCACCGATGGATTGCATTCTCATACCAATGGATTGCATTCTCATAACCACAAAAGCCGCTCAAGCTTCGGTCGGCGGGGCAATCACTCGCCCATCCACCGTTTCAGAAAACAGGTCACACTCTTCTATGATGAACGTCTGCTTCCAATGTGGAATGTATCGGGCCGACAAGATGATTGACCCGGCTGGGCCGCCGGGGTGACGGGCGAAATTCACTACGTAGACGCGGGGTTTAATGTGATTGGGATTTCGATGGGAGGGAAGGAGTAGAGAACAATGACATGACCCAATTCGCCTTCTGGCAAAGATGGCTTTTCATCGTCGGCTTGATAATCACAATCTTCGGCGTGACGTTTGCGCTCGCCAACAGCACTGCTCTCTTTGGTGTATTCGACAACCAGATCAATCCCGTCTTCTGGGACACCGTCGAGATTACTGACAGGGCGGCACGCGAGTTTCAGAGTTGGATATATGGCGTCTTGGGCGCAACCATCGCCGGTTGGGGCGTGTTCATCACTTTCATCGCTCACTATCCTTTCAAAAACAGAGAACGATGGGCCTGGAACTGCCTTCTCGTTGCGGTGCTAATCTGGTTCGTAGTGGATACCGCGATCTCGTTGAGCTTCGGGGTGTACTTCAACGTGGTTTTCAACGCAGTGTTATTGGCCGCCACATTGCTACCCCTGGGATTCAGCCGCAAGCACTTCGCGCAATAAGGAAGGAGTTGTAGATGCTAATTGCGCCGCCATTGGGCCGCTTCTGCTACCATACCAATCTACGCCATGACATCTGATACTACAAACCGCTCATCTCTTATCGTGGGATAATGTGAATCTGGATCGCCTGGAAACTCCGCCGAATAAACCTCCGGCACAGCCTCCACAACAATCATCGAATGGAGAAGCCAACGGTTCGACAAAATGAATAGTCATAGCCGATTTCAAAGTCGTGCTCAAACCAGTGGGCGGCCCAGCAACTGCTTGCACTCGACTCGGCTACGCCGCGCCCTCGCGGGGTTTCGTGCAAATGCAGCGAGTTTTCCCCGCGAAGGAGTCTTTAGTTCACCGCCGAGCGGGCGATGCTGGCCATTGAGCAGCTATCCCTTACCGTATTAGTCTCAACACCAACCTTGGAGGAGTTGCATGAAGTTAATTGGCGCGCGTTTGATTGATGGCACCGGAGCCGCTCCAATCGAAAATGCCGTGTTGATTCTGAACGAGCGTGTGCAAGATATCACGTCGGATGATCGTTTGGCCGACTGTCCCGATCCCGCAACGCTTGACGTCGGTGGGCGCACGGTGATACCAGGCTTGATCAACGTTCATGTTCACTTAACCTTTAACAATGGCGCGCCTGACCCATTCAAGGCGCTGCGCGATGAGCCCCCGGCAGTCACGGCCATTCGCGCTGCCAGCCGCGCTCGACGCATGCTCGAAGCCGGCATCACGACGGCCCGAGATCTCGGCGGGGTGAATTATATCGAACTGGCAGTGCGCGATCTGATCAAGAGCGGCGAGATTCCCGGCCCACGCTTTTTATGTGCTGGAAAACAAATCACCATGACTGGCGGCCAGGGTTGGCCGATTGGCCGCGAGAGCGATGGCCCTGACGAGGTGCGCAAAGCGGCGCGCGAACAACTCAAGGCTGGCGCCGACCTGATCAAGCTGATGGCCACCGGCGGGGTATTGACACCTGGCGTTGAACCTGGCGCCGCGCAACTGGCAGAAGACGAACTGCGGGCAGGCGTGATCGAGGCGCAGAAGGCCGGCCGCCGCACAGCCGCGCATGCGCAAGGCACAGAAGGGGTAAAAGCCGCTGTCCGTGCCGGGATCAATACGGTCGAACACGGCATTTTCCTCGACGACGAAGCCGTTGCCATGATGAAGGAGCGCGATGTCGTATTCGTGCCGACCCTGACACCGGCTTACCGGATCACGCAAGCGGGAAGGGATCGCGGCATCCCGCAGTATGTGATGGACAAGATGGCGAAGGTCAACGCGGCGAACACGCGAAGTTTCCAACTCGCCTGGCGGGCCGGGGTCATTATTGCGGCAGGCAATGATGGGGGCACGCCGTTTAACCCACACGAAGACATGATGACTGAACTGCGCTTGATGGTTGAAGCTGGCGTGCCGCCAATAGACGCTATCCGGGCAGGGACATGGGGATCGGCGCGAGCGATGGGCTTGGAAGGCGAAACAGGCACAATCGAATGCGGCAAGTGGGCCGACCTAGTTGTGCTTGACGGAGACCCATTGATTGACATCACTGCATTAGGCCGGGTATCGTGTGTGCTACAGCGCGGCAAAGTGGTCTACACGGCGCAGACATGACACTCTCGGCTTAAGATTATCCTGAACCCGGCGCGGCTACACGCGAAGCGCGCGTTTTTATCAGCCGTCACGCTCGCGGCGGATTGCCAAATCCACCCCTGGACGCCAAGCGGGCAATCCAGCGGGAGCGAAAAAAGCGCAATAGCGCCCGTGTGCAATATAAAATACTCGCGCTTTGGAAGATAGAAACCGGAGACGAAAAGACAATGAAATACTTGCGAGCGACATTGTTCATGTTTGCCACAATAGCAATATATCTCGGTTTTGCCTTATTGGGTTGGGGGTATGACGACCGTGTGCACGCAAAGGTTGTCAGAGGGGTTCGCATCCCCAGATGCGAACCAGGGCCGCATCAAGGGATGCGGCCTCCTCGCCAGGAATTGGCTGACATGTTTTGCGTGCACACTGACGACCTGGGCGGTTATTTTTCTGTTAGCCAGCCCAGCGGCGACTGACGCAAAGACTAGGCAACCATAAACAGGTCACTCACTTCTATGATGAATGTCTGTTTCCAATGTGGAATGTATCGGGCCGACAAGACGATTGACCCGGCTGGGCCATACGCGATCTGTCCAGAATGCGGTTACAAACATCGTTTTCTTCAGTTACCGCTCCTGCTCGTTTCCGGGGCAAGCGGCGCTGGCAAATCGACGGTCTGCCATCATCTGCTGGGCCGTGTTACACAAGCTGTGTTATTAGATTCTGATATTCTCTGGCGGTCTGAGTTCAACTCGCCTGATACGAATTATCGAGACTTCTTCGAGACGTGGCTTCGCGTCTGCAAGAATATTTCTCAGTCAGGCCGACCCGTCGTATTGTTTGGGGCGGGCGTCGGCGTGCCCGAAAACATCGAGAACTGCGGCGAGCGCAGATACTTCTCAAAGCTGCATTACCTGGCCCTGGTCTGTTCTGACGAAGTGCTATCCGAAAGACTGCAACAACGTCCGGCCTGGCGTGGCATGCACGACCCAACTTACATTGAGGAACATGTGCGCTTCAATCAATGGTTCAAATCATACGATAGCAACAATCAGCCGGCTATCAAGTTGTTGGACACGACGAATGTATCTCTCGAAGAGACAGCCCACCAGGTGGTGTCGTGGATTGATGAAAACGCCAGAGTTGCTGATTAGCAATTCGGCGCCCTGATGAAACCTGTCTATCTCAACAACAAACTCGCCACCCCCAAAATCGTCAAGTGCAAAGCATTGGCAATCGTCAGCGTGTGGCTGTCGCGAACGTAGCCGGAACTGCCGAAGGCGCCGGCATAAACGCTGAGGGCCAGGCCGTGATAGACCAACAGCCAGCCCAGCGGCGGCAAGAGGCCGAGCGCCGTCATCAGCCCCGCGCCTAGCGCCAGCACCAAACTAAAGCCTTGCGCGAATCGAATCGTGGCCTGCGGCCCAACCCGCAACGGCACGGTCACGCTCCCCCGCGCCCGGTCGCCCAGCATATCGCGCAGGTCGCCCAACATCTCCACGATCCAAACCGCGCCGGTCACGTAGAAATACAGGAAGGCGGCGGCGGGCGTGGGAGTCGCTCCGGCAAAAGCCAGGCCCAGCCCCAGCATCACCAGCGCCCACGCCCCGGCAGGCAAAATGTTCTTGAGATACCAGCGGTCTTTGAGTCGGGGCCGCGCCCCAAACGACTGGCCGAAAAACACGCCGACCGACACGGCGGCCACAATGGCAATGGCGATCCAACCGCCAAAGGCGGCCAACCCCCAGGCGGACGCCAATCCGACAAAGGCCACTACTTGAATCAACCGTTTTCCTTCAACGGATGAGAGATAGTCTTGCGGCGCGTTGAGTCGATCTTCGATCATGTCGCTCAGCCGGTTGAACTGATAGAGGGCCAGAATGAGGGCAAAGGCGATGACGGGCGGCCAGAGGCCGGGGCGAGCGCCGAGGAAGGTGGGAAGCGCCCACGCCCCCGCCGCCGCGCAGACGGCCAGGTGCAGGCGAAAGGATCGAATCTGTTGCCAGAACATGCAGTTTCTCCTAAGTGCCTATCCGAATAACTCGTCAAACCCTTAGGGTCTCCAAGACCCTAAGGGTTTATCGGATAGGCTCTAAGTCACAAGGTGACAGTCACCTAAAAGGTACTTGGATTATACTTCCCCTATCCGTTTGGGTAGAGACGTTGGCAAAGCGCGCAACGTCTCTATAATAATCTCAGGAGCACTCATCAATGACCCATCCCTCACAACCACCGGCCCGCGTCATGCTGGCCATTCTCGCCCACCCCGACGACGAAAGTTTTGGCCCGGGAGCGACCCTGGCGAAATATGCGCGGAGCGGCGTCGCCGTGCATTACCTGTGCGGCACGCGCGGCGAGATCGGCTCGGCGGACGCCGAACACATGCAAGGCTTCGAGTCGGTGGGCGACATGCGTTGGGCCGAACTGACCTGCGCGGCAAAAGAATTGGGACTGGCCGGGATTCACCATTTGGGTTTTCGCGACTCGGGGATGGCCGGCTCGGACGACAATCGCCACCCACAGGCGCTGACGGCTCAACCGGTGGAAGTTGTCGCCGCCCGCATCGCCCACTTCGTCCGTCTGCTCAAGCCGCAGGTCGTGATCTCGCACGACACCATTGGCGGCTACCGCCACCCCGATCACATTATGCTCAACCAAGCGACACTGATGTTCTTCGAGCGCATGAAAGACCCGAGCGCCTTTCCTGATCCGGATGGCTTGCCGGATCACACCCCGCAAAAACTGTATTACCCGATCTTCGGGAGGGGCTTCCTCAAGTTGGCCGTGCGCGCCCTGCGGCTGTTTGGCCGCAATCCGCGCAAGTTTGGCCGCAACCAGGATATTGATCTGATGAGCCTGACCGATGTGGACTTCCCCATCCACGCCATGATTAACGTGAATGGCGAACCGACAGAGATGAGGGCCAAAGCCTCAGAATGTCACAAGAGCCAGTTGGGCGGTGGGCCGCCGCGCCGGGGACCAATGGGCCTCCTGTTCAGATTGCTGGGCTTTCGGGGCCAGTCCGACACGTTCATGCGAGCCTATCCGCAAGTTCCGGCGGGGCAGAAATTGAGAGAGGCGGATTTGTTTGAGGGGGTTGTGTAAGGTAATAGACTCTATCGGAAATAGCGGCCTTCGACAGGCTCAGGGTGCTTGACAAGTCCCCGTTGTGGGCGTACTCTATTCACCGGAGATGAACCTATGGACACCACCCCTACTAACCCCCGCTTTGAAATTGAGACTCGCGCTTGGCAGCCTCTGGCCGCCGACGAGTCGGAAGTGATGACCCTTACCGCCGCCGCCAAACGCCTCGGCCTGGGCCACGTCAACACCGTGGCCAACCTGGTCGAGCGCGGCGTCATCCGCCGCATCCGCGACAACGCCGAGAATAACCCGGTTAAGCAGACCCGCGTCTTCCGTGCCGACGTGGAAGCGGAGCTGGCCCGTCGGCGAGAGCGGCGCAAGGCTGGCGACAGCCGCATTCAGGGGCGGCGATGATGAACCCTTCGCTGTTCG